>JAYUHI010000067.1:0-5861 GCA_043767095.1 Bacteroidota bacterium | reverse complement strand
GAACCGTTCCCGGTGCAGCTTTCTTGGGATCAGTCGCCCCGATCAGTTTCCTGAAATCTTCCACAGCATTTTCTTTCTCTAATATCATGGGCACGATAGGCCCGGACGACATGTAGTTGCACAAGTCGGTATAGAAAGGGCGCTCTCTATGGATGGCATAAAACTTACCGGCCAAATCTTTCGAGAGGGCGGTTTTTTTCATGGCGATAATTTTGAAGCCTGCCTCTTCAATCATTTTAGTTATTGCCCCGGTGTTGCCTGCGCCAACGGCATCGGGCTTAATCATGGTGAATGTTCGGTTCGTGGCCATAGGAGTTTTGTGGGTTGTTGTTTTTCGGAGCGCAAAAATAGCAGACAGACCTAACCAGTCTGCTTTTCGCTTAAGAATAATTATCCAAGGTATGGGTGAACGGTAGATTTGTATAGTTTTATTCGACAACGTAATCACCTCACCCCCAAGCCCCTCTCCAAAAGGAGAGGGGTGACGCTTTGTTGAACTTTTGCTTGAGGGCTTAATGAAGAGATTATTAAATCCGCATTACCAAACACATTGCAGACTGTAATTTAAGAAAGCTCCCCTCTCCTCCCGAAGTTTCGGGATCGGAAAGGGGCTGGGGGTGAGGTTCTGTTTGCTCTTTCAAAAAAATTCCCATTTTTGCGCCTTTCCATGAAAAACTTCCAGGAATTCAGCCAATTAATAGCCCAGCCCAAAAACGTGGCGATCGTTACGCATTATAAACCCGATGCCGATGCCCTCGGTTCTTCACTGGGGCTGGCGGGATTCCTGAAATTAAAAGGCCACCAGGTAAAAATTATTACGCCCAGCGATTACCCCGAATTTCTGAACTGGATGCCGGGCCATGCTGATATTTTAGTGATGGAGAAAAACAATCCCCGAAAATTAGCGCTGGCCAAAGACCATATCGCGAAAGCGGATGTTATTTTCTGTTTGGATTTTTCGAGCCTGAACAGGATTGATGCGTTGGAAGAACCTGTTAGAAATTCGCAGGCTGTAAAAGTTTTGGTTGACCATCACCTGGAGCCGGAAGGTTTTGAAACATTTTCGAAATGGGATGTTCGTGCAGCTTCAACAGCCGGACTCATTTTCGAACTGATCGATGAACTGGGCGAAAAGCATTTGATCAATGCTGAGATCGCGAATTGTTTGTATGCCGGCTTGATGACAGACACAGGGGGCTTCCGTCACAACAACACACGGCAAAATGAATTTTTGATCGCCTCTGAGCTGGTGCGGGCTGGAGCTAACCCGCATGAGGTGGCTAAAAATATTTATGACACGAATTCTTTAGAGCGGCTAAGGTTAACCGGATTTGTATTAACCGAGAAACTCATAGTCCTTCCGGAATTTCGCACGGCTTACATGACGTTAACTTCACAAGAACTTAACCGGTTTGGCTCGCAAACTGGCGACACCGAAGGCTTGGTCAATTATGGGCTGTCTATTAAGAACATCAAACTCTCGGTTCTGATTTATGACCGGGGAGAGGAAATAAAATTATCACTCCGGTCACTCAATCATTTTTCAGTAAATGAAATTGCCAGGAAATATTTTGAAGGAGGCGGACACCGCAATGCTGCGGGCGGTACCTCCAAATTAACCCTGGAAAAAACCATCGAAAAATTTCTATCCATCCTTCAAGAGTACAAGAATGAATTGTTAAACGATTAAACTTTAAACTTAAATGAAATCCACTTGTTATTGCCTCCTGGCATTTGTTTGTTTATTCAATATGGCCTGTTCCCAGAAAACACCCGGAGGGGTGAAATATGAAGTCCATAAGAAAGGCGATGGAAAGGAACAGGAGTTTGGACAATTTCTGGTTATGAACATGCAACTCAAAGATTCAAAAGATTCCGTATGGTTTACCTCAAAAGATTTGGGGAACCCCGTTGTTATTCCCGTGCCCGATGCGAGCATGGAAAAGGACGAAGGTGAGTATGGTGTGTTTAAGGTGCTCACCAAGGGCGATAGCGTTTCTTTTCAACTTCCTGCGCTTACTGTGTTTACCAAAACAAGGAGAAAGCCTGTACCTAAAAATGTCGATCCCAATAGCCTGTTTAAATTCAATATTGGCCTTCGCCACATTTGGAGCCAGCAACAAGTTCAGGAATTTCAAAGTAAACTCAGACGTGAAAACCAGTTGGAGCAAGTTAAAAGAGATTCAACTACCATCGCCAATTATTTAAATGAAAAGGGGGTTGAAGCAAAAAGCACCGTGTCCGGACTGCGTTATGTGGTGGAAAAAGAAGGTAATGGTGAGTTTGCCACCGCAGGCAAAACTGCTTACGTGCATTATGCCGGATTTCTGCTGAACGGAAAATTATTCGATACCAGTTTGGCCGGTGTAGCCAAAAAATTCAATTTTAACAACGGAGGAAAAAACACACCATACCCGGTGGTAGTAAATACGGGAGGCGTTATTCCCGGATGGGATGAGATGCTGATGCTCATGAATAAAGGAATGAAAGTAAGGGTATATATTCCATCAGCCCTCGGCTATGGCCAGCAGGGCAATGGGCCGGAAATTCCGGGCAATTCTATTTTGGTTTTCGATATGGAAGTGATGGATATTAAATGACGAGGCTTTGCTTCGCCACCAACAACCGCCATAAATTGGATGAAGTTTCCAGTCTGCTGAAGCGTGATTTTGATTTGGTTGGCCTGGATGACATTGGTTTCAAAGAAGAGTTGGCTGAAGATTTTTTTACCCTCGAAGAAAACTCAAATCAAAAAGCGGAATTTATTTTCAACCGTTTTCACCTGCCCTGCTTTGCAGATGACACCGGATTGGAAGTGGATGCTTTAAACGGACAACCGGGTGTGTTCTCCGCCCGCTTTGCAGGCCCGCAAAGAAACAGCAGTGATAACATCAGGTTGCTGCTTCAAAAGCTTGAGGGTGTTAAAAACCGAAAAGCCCGATTCAGAACGGTTATTACCTTGGTTGAGCGGAAAGGAGTGACACAACAATTTGAGGGAATTGTGAAAGGCGAAATTATCCAACAGGCAAGAGGCTCAGAGGGTTTTGGTTACGACCCCATTTTTCTTCCTGATGGGCATACTGAAACGCTGGCTGAAATGACCCTGGAGAAAAAGAATGTCATTAGTCACCGGGGTATAGCTGTTGGTAAATTGGTTATGTATTTAAATTATCGCGGCCGAGGAACGAGTGCCGCGACCTGGTAGAGCAACGCAACTCCACCAACTCTATCCGCTACGAAGCAGTCATCGCGGTCGAGTCCTTGCGCAGCCAGGAAACGTACCGCGATCCGGTGTAGTGGTTTTTTTCATAGTGATGGCGTGCATTGTTTAACGGGATCGCGGTATGAGCCCCGGCTCTGCCGGGACTCAACCGCGATGACTGCTTCGTAAGGGGGCCGCGATGACTGCTTCGTAGGGCCGCGTTGCCTTCATCGCTGGCGGGGCGGTCACACAAGTCCTGATAAAAAGTGTGCATGGATGCTTAATCGAAAGCGCGAAGCCTGTAGCTTGCAGCTAATAAAATTGTAAAGCCAATACAGCCTTGAACCCCAAGCCTCCTTACACCATCGGCATCACAGGCGGCAGCGGTTCGGGAAAAACTCATTTCCTGAAAACTCTCTCCACCCATTTTACAGAAGGTGATGTGTGCCTTCTCTCGCAAGACCATTATTACAAGCCCATCCACCAACAACCGCGGGATGAAAATGGAGTTGAAAATTTTGACTTACCCATTTCAATCGACAGGGAACTCTTTCATGCCGATTTACTAAAACTAAAATCGGGGCAACCCATTCAAAAAAAAGAATACACGTTCAACAAGCCTACTGCACAACCACATATACTTGAATTAAAGCCCGCGCCAATCCTGATCGTGGAGGGTTTGTTCGTCCAGTATTTTGAAGAAATAGATGCCTTGCTCGATCTTAAAATATTCATGGAAGCCAAAGTTCACCTGAAAGTAGCCAGGCGCATCAAACGCGATCAAACCGAGCGCGGCTATGATGTGGCCGATGTGCTTTACCGCTTCGAGCATCATGTAATGCCCGTCTTCGAATCATTGATTGAGCCACTAAAACACAAAGCCGATTTCATTATTCCCAACAACTACAATGTGGAAGTTTCGGCTACGGTGATAGCGGGGTTCTTAAAAAGTAGGCAGTAGGCAGTTGAGCAGGGAACTGTCGGTGCCTGCCTACTCTCACTTCCCATTTTCAACGTTTAAAACAAACTTGCTAATTCACCCTCAATTATTACTTTTGTCCCCCTTATGTTTCGAAATGTGATTAAAAACAAGAGATTCTTATTGATTGCCGGCCTGGTTATCGGGTTGGTGACTTTATTTTCTCACAGCCTTCGGGTTGAAATCCAGAACAGGCAGGAGAAAAATCAGGGAGCAGAGCAAAAATCAGAATCAAAGCAGGATGTTGTTGTTGTGTTACCCTCGTATGCGGTAACCGTTAATTTCTTCACCCTGCACATTGATGGCTTTCTGGAAATCACTCCGGTATTTAAGTCTGTAAAAAAAGCATTGAAAGTTTTCCCCACCTTTCAAAAGAAAACCAACTCATATTTTCAGACGCTTTTCCGGTTTATTATTTCCCCCAACGCACCGTAATGTTATTGTCGGCCTGAGCTTCCCGAAACTTCGGGACGAAGGCCGGGTCACGATAGTCAGGTTTCGACAAGCTCAACCTGACAAAATCTTCATTTTAAAATCTACATTCAAAATTCATCAGATATGCGCAACAAAGGAGTCGTAATTGTATTAACCATAGTCATCACATTTTTGTGCTTGTACTATTTGCAGTTTACTTACCAGGCAAGAGAAATTCAACAAAAGGCTGTCGACTTTGCCACCAATGCCACGGGCCAAATCGACCTGTCTAAAAAGCAACGCTATTTAGATTCACTTTGGAATAAAACGGTGTACACAATTTTCGGAGCTGAGTACACATACAAAGAGATTAAAGAAAACGAGCTCGGTCTGGGTCTTGATTTGCAGGGAGGCATGCACGTGGTGCTTGAGATTTCCCCGGTAGACATCATCAAAGGGCTGAGCAACAATCCGCAAGACCCTGCCTTTGTAGCAGCCATTCAAAGAGCCCGTGAAATGCAAAAGACCAGCCAGGGAAGTTTTATTGATCTTTTCTACTCGGCATTCAAAGAAGCTAACCCCGGGGTGAAGTTGTCATCCTATTTCGCCTCTTCATCCACCCAGGGCAGAATCAGTTTAGCTGATGCGGATGATGTTGTTTTGAAGTTATTAGAAGACGAGGTGCAAGGCGCTATCGATCGATCCTTTACCATTTTAAAAACGCGCATTGATCAGTTTGGTACGTCTTCCCCCAACATTCAGAAGTTGCCCGGCAGTGGCCGTATTCAAATTGAAATTCCTGGTGCAGATAACCCACAGCGTGTTCGAAAATTATTGCAGGGTGTGGCAAGACTTGAATTCTGGAGTGTGGTTGAAGCCAGCGACCCAACGCTTCAACGAAGCATGGAAGCGATCAACCAATTATTGCTGCGCGATAAGCCCACTGAAGTCCCACCTTCGGGAGCCATGGGGATTGACAGTTTAAAGAGCCAGCTCGAAGCGCAATTGAGCAATGCCAAAGACAGCGTGAGCAGCACACTCGATTCATTAAGGCGGGCTACCATTTCTCCTTTGTATTCCCTGTGGACTCAAGGCAATCCTTACTTGTATCCTGTAAAAGACACGTCCACAATAAACGCCATTTTAAAAAGACCTGAAGTGAGGGCATTGATCCCCCGCAACATCGGCTATTTCTGGGATGTGAAAGCTGAGCCTGATTTAACGCCTGGCATCGAAGACCTGTATTTGAACTTTGTGCAGTTGGGG
>JAYUHI010000066.1:0-5864 GCA_043767095.1 Bacteroidota bacterium | reverse complement strand
AGGTTGGGACATTAGATGATATAATTTTTTACTAAGGTTGGTCGGGTGAAGTCTTCGACATAGTCATAATTTTTACTTTTTCAGCAGGCCCTATTTAGTTTATTGATTTCTCGTGGAGTGTACAATCACCATTCCATGGTAAATTTTAACGGAAACGCTTGTTTATGGGTAAATTCGGAAATTATAAATCCCAACTGTGATTGAGACCACGAGTTGCTTTCTCGTTTTTGGAAGGATTGATTTCCTGGAAATTAGGTGGCTCTTGCTTCCGAAATGAACCGCTACAAGATATACTCACTCAAATCCTTATTCTTAACAAACCCGGCTAATTTCTCATGAACCATTTGCCTCGTAACTAATATAGTTGCAGGCGGCTGGATTTTATCGGGCACGTCAAACAAAAACTCATTGAGCAGTTTGCTCATGACCGTGTGCAGGCGTCTCGCTCCAATGTTTTCAATATCGGCATTTATGGTAGTGGCGGTTTGCGCGATTTCTTCGATGGCATCTTGTTCGAAATTCACGGTAACACCTTCAGCTTCAAATAATGCCTGATACTGTTTGGTGAGTGCGTTTTTAGGTTCACTTAATATCCGGATGAAATCGTCTTTGGTGAGATTATTTAATTCCACGCGGATGGGGAACCGCCCCTGCAATTCAGGAATCAGGTCGGATGGTTTGGACATGTGAAAGGCACCCGCGGCAACAAAGAGAACGTGATCGGTGTTGATCACACCATACTTGGTGTTAACCGTGCAGCCTTCAACGATTGGAAGTAAATCGCGCTGCACACCCTCGCGGCTAACATCTGGGCCGCTTCCTTTTTTGGAACCGGATGCAATTTTGTCGATTTCATCAATGAAGATAATTCCAGAATTTTCAGCGCGGGTAATGGCCTCCTCTTTCACCTCATCCATGTCGATGAGCTTGGCCGCTTCTTCATCGAACAATATTTTCCTGGCTTCTGCAATTGTAACTTTTCTTTTTTTTGCCTTTTTAGGAATCATGCCGCTCAGCATCTCCTGCAAGTTCATCATCGATACTTCGTCCATCATCCCGGCTCCCACCATGCCAATGCCCGGCCCCGCTTGCTGCCTGATATTGATTTCAATTTTACGGTCTTCCATTTCACCATTCGCAATTTTCTGACGGAAGATTTGCCGCGTGCGGTCATTCAACTCCACGTCATTGGTTGGCATTTGGTTTTGCTGACTGGAGGATTCCTCTGCGCTAACCATGGATTGACGCATAGGCGGAATAAGCGCATCTAAAATAATTTCCTCTACCACTGCGGACGCCCGCTCTTTTACTTCTTCCTTTTTGCGGGTCTTAACCAAACTAACCGATTGCTCTACTAAATCGCGCACCATGCTTTCCACATCACGTCCCACATAGCCCACTTCCGTAAATTTTGAGGCTTCTACTTTCACGAATGGCGCATCAGCCAGCCGGGCCAGCCTTCTCGCTATTTCCGTTTTACCCACTCCGGTGGAGCCAATCAATAAGATATTGTTAGGAATGATTTCATTTTTTATTTCCGATGTCACGCTCATCCTTCGCCAGCGGTTTCGCAAGGCAATGGCTACATTTCGTTTGGCATCAAATTGCCCGACAATATATTTGTCCAGTTCGGCTACGATTTGACGGGGGGTGAGAGTATTTTGATTCATCATTTATCAAACTCAAATTTTAATTTTTTAATTCTAAAAAGCAGGCAGTCGGCAGTCAGCAGGTTCTGCCAACTACAGCCTGCCTACTGTTTATCTAGTTCAACGCCTTTTCACTCAAACTAAACTCTACAGGGTTCTTCACTTTCTCTTTCAAAAGAGCAATTTTCAGCACATCATCAATCACATCCACATAATGGAAGTTAAGGCCTCTCAAATAAACCTTTTCAATTTCACCAATGTCCTTTTTATTTTTAGCACTCAGGATGATGTCTTTTATACCGCTGCGTTTGGCTGCCAGTATTTTTTCCTTGATCCCTCCCACGGGCAATACTTTTCCTCTCAACGTAATCTCCCCCGTCATGGCCAGTTTATTTTTTACTTTTCGTTGGGTGAAAATAGAAGCCAGTGATGTGAGCATGGTGATGCCCGCTGAGGGGCCGTCTTTGGGAACAGCACCAGCCGGCACATGCACGTGCAGGTCGTACTGCTGGAAAACCCGGTAATCAATGCCCAGGCTTTGTGCATTCGATTTCAAATACGATAATGCGGCCACGGCCGATTCTTTCATCACATCACCCAACTGCCCCGACAACGTGAGTTGCCCCTTGCCTTTGCTCACGCTCGACTCTACAAATAATATATCACCGCCCACTTGTGTCCAGGCAAGTCCTGTTACAACCCCAGCCACTTCATTTCCCTGGTATAATTCTTCATCAAAAATTTCAGCTCCCAAAACTTCTATCACATACTCAGGCAACACGGTTTGCCGGAAGCTTTCATCCATAGCTTTTGCTTTCGCGATTTTGCGTATGACGGACCCAATCTTTCGCTCCAGGCCACGCACGCCAGACTCGCGTGTATAAGCTTTAATAATCTTTTGAATGGACTCCTTGGTGAATTTGATTTCATTCTCTTTCAAACCATGCTCCAGTAGTTGCTTGGGAACCAAATGCCGGATAGCGATTTGCATTTTCTCCTCCACCGTATAGCCTGTTATCTCGATGATTTCCATCCGGTCGCGGAGTGCAGGATGAATGGTATCGAGTGAATTGGCCGTGGAGATGAAAAGCACTTTGGATAAATCATACTCCACTTCTAAGTAATTATCGCCAAAGGTGTTGTTCTGCTCCGGGTCAAGAACTTCTAATAGTGCCGAAGAAGGATCGCCCCGGAAATCAGACCTCACTTTATCGATCTCATCCAAAATAAAAACCGGATTAGATGATTTTGCTTTTTTAATGTTGTGGAGAATTTTGCCCGGCATCGCCCCTACATAAGTCTTTCTATGGCCGCGTATTTCGGCTTCATCATGAACACCCCCCAGCGACATGCGCACATAAGCCCGCTCCAATGATTTGGCGATGGATTTTCCCAGCGAAGTTTTTCCAACTCCGGGCGGGCCATACAAACAAAGGATTGGCCCCTTCATATCCTGCTTCAGTTTGAGAACAGCTAAGTACTCGATAATTCTTTCCTTCACTTTGGTGAGCCCGAAGTGATCTTTGTCTAAGATTTTTTGAGCGCGCTTGAGATCGAAGTTGTCTTTCGTGAATTCATCCCACGGCAAGTCCAGCATAAACTCAGCATAGCTCACCGCCACCGGGTATTCAGCAGCCTGTGGGTTCATGCGCATAATTTTATCCATTTCTTTTTGGAAATGTTCTGCAACCGGCTTCACCCACTTTTTTTGCTTGGCCCGTTCTTTTAAACTCTCCACTTCTTTGTCGGGCCCGGCATAGCCCAGTTCATCCTGCAATACTTTCATTTGCTGCCGCAGAAAATAATCGCGCTGTTGCTGATCAATATCGGTATGGACTTTCTTGTTGATTTCGTTTTTGAGTTCCAGCATCTGGATCTCTTTGCTCATGTGTTGCAGGAGTAAAGTTCCCCGGTCGGTAAGGTTGGCTGTCTCCAGGATTTTTTGTTTGTCGGCCACGTCAACATTTAAATTCGAAGAGAGAAAGTGAATGAGGAAAACCGGGCTTTGAATATTTTCCAACGCTATTTGTGCTTCCTGGGGAATTTCAGGATTGAGTCGCACAATTTTTAAAGCAGCATCTTTCAACGTTTGGATGAGCGCTTTTGATTCTTTCTTTTCAGACTCGAGCGAAATCTCTGCCGGCAACTCTATTCGGGCAGTGAGAAAAGGTTCTTCCGAAATAAATTCTTTCACCTTGAACCGGTTCTTGCCCTGGATAATAATGGTGGTATTTCCATCGGGCAGCACCAGCATTTTAATGATGCGGGCTACCGTTCCAAATTTAAACAAGTCATCAATGCCCGGATCTTCTGCTTGTTTGTTCCGCTGGGTAAGTACGCCTACAATTTTATTTCCCTGGTTGGCTGTTTTAATCAGGCGGATGGACTTCTGCCTGGTTACCGTGATAGGAATTACCACGCCCGGAAAAAGCACTGTATTTTTTATGGGAAGGATTGGAACCTGATCCGTTATTTCTTCGGGTTTCAGTTCCGATTCCTGTTCGGGGTTAATGAGTTGAATCAGATCGTCTGAATCATCTTGAACTATGGGTGTGATAAGGGAGGAAGTAAATGACATAAGAACTTCAGGCCAATTTGGCACAATGTTTTGGTAACTCAATATACTAAATGCGATTGCCGTTAGTTGTCAATAGCAATGCCAAGGGTTGCAAAACCGCTAAAATTGTGTGTATTTTGAATATTCATTTTTCCGCCAACTTACTTTTTTTGTGAAAAGTTATTTTTCTGTTTTCCTGGCGACATGGTTCTTATTCAGTTTCAGTTCTCTTTGCGGCCAAATATTCCGTAAGAAAAACCAACAGGCTGAACAGTACTATGTGGAAGATTCTATTGCCCGTTACAGCCAATCTGACATATTTGATTTTCCCAACATTAGCACGCTGGACTTCTACTACAATAAGCGGAAACTCAACCGCCTCATGTTTTACATTAAAGATGGGCAGGAAGAAGAGGCGTATTATGTCCTTCGTGATTATGTGAGAAACTTCGGTGTTGATAATTTCAGAAAAACACCAGGACTGATCTGGGACCTTGCCCGGTATTCAAAAAAGTATGGCCAGCGGGGCGAAGCCCTTCAATTGTATAAACTGGCCATCAAGCATTATGCGGAGGGCACCGATACAACGGCCTTGTTCAAAGAATACGATTCCCTCGAACGCGACAAGGCCAGGTATTATGTGCCCATTGAATATTATCGCAAGCTGGTTGCGGCCAGGCAGGATGTCGATACTATGATAGCCCCTCGCCCCAATGCCATGAACATGGGCAGGGATGTCAATTCCAAAAAAGAAGATTACGCACCCTCTATGGGCAACGTAGATTATCTTTTGTTATTTACCTCTAAGCGCAACAGACATAAATCTATTCCACCAACCTACGATGAAGATATTTTCTATAGTGTGAAACAAAATGACGTGTGGCAGGCAGCTAAGGAGATGAATAAAATCAATACCAGTTTTAATGAAGGCTCGGCCTGTCTCAGCCTGGATGGACAGTATTTATTCTTCTCACGATGCAATGCCCCCGGTTCATGGGGCAATTGTGATCTGTACATGGCCAAGATTCAGCAAGACAGCACCTGGGGCGATATTCATAATTTGGGTCCAACCATCAACAGTGAAGGCTGGGATTCGCATCCCTCATTAACGCCCAGTGGCGACACTCTCTTTTTTGCATCGAACCGGGTGGGTGGTTTTGGCTTGTCGGATATTTATTATGTAGTGAAAAATATGGATGGCGATTGGACCTATGCTCAAAATGCCGGCCCGCTTATTAATACGCGCAACAGTGAGGTGAGCCCTTTCTTCCATCATAAAGACAATGTGCTCTTCTTCAGTTCAAACGGCCACACCATAAACTTTGGCCAGTTTGATATTTACAAATCATCACTCAGCAATGGAATCTGGAGCGAGCCCCGCAACACGGGGCCATTAGTGAATGGAAAAGGCGATGAATATTATTTCACGTTCGATTCGCAATCGGTTAATCTATACTTCGCCCGATCTTCCGAACGCGACCTCACGAACTTAGACCTGCATTCCTTTCCGGTGCCCATGGAAGCCCAGCCGGGGGCGCTGGCAAAAATATTTGGTTCCTTAAAAAGCCAGGAAGGAAGACCCATTCATGGCATTGTTTCGGTGATTGATCTTGATCATGGCGTTGAAGTGGCGCCTAAATACACGCGCGAAGATGGCT
>JAYUHI010000065.1:0-5864 GCA_043767095.1 Bacteroidota bacterium | reverse complement strand
GAAAAATATTCTCGGTATGAATGGAAATGGATCCTTTTTCTTTAACGACTGCCATAAGTGTAATTTTTTCTGGTTTAACGATAATATCGGGACATAATGCAAAAATCCCCGCGCTGTGCAGGGATTTCAAAAGTTGTTCCAGCCGCTATTGCGTGACAGGATGGCAGAAAAAGTAATAGAATTTATTGATAATGTTTCAAATGAGGAAGCACCTTTACTTCCTTCATAGGTTTTAGTTTCATTATGTCGGTGGGGGTGTGGCAAAGCACGGCACACTGCTCGAATACAACGATGGGATATTTAATCAAGTGATTGTCATGAACAAGTACTTCAAGCCAGCCGTCCATGGTGAAATTGTTGTCGGCTACTTTCTTTTTATAATCAGGATGGGAATGATCCAGCAGATCATTGGGATGCAGCCCCAGCATGGTGACAATCTCACGCCAATAGGTGGGCGACAGTCTTTCATGCACAACATCTACTTCATTGATGTGGCTGCATAGGTCAAGAGCCAAAGCTTTGGTTTGCTTGCCAACATTGGAGTGGGGATCATAGATTAAAAAAAGCTCATTCTTATGAAACTGCATGGCTTTTGTTTAGTGAGTGTGAATATAGTAAAAGTTGGCTTTAAAACAGTATTACCAATGAAATGGGTGCATTTCAAAAAGACATGGTTCAATAATTTCGCCCCGCTGGGGCTTTAAAGTTCCGTAGGAACGATATTTTGGTAGTGCTATGGCATTTAAGAACGATTTTTAAGCCCTGGCGGGGCGACATTTAATTTTCTATAGGCCGTGTCTTTTTGAAATGCACCCAATGAAATTGACAATGAATGTAGGCCGCTACAATGAATATTCCTTTTTGTAAATTTTTATTTTGTCAGATGTCAATTCAAAGCTAGATGCCCTATAGCCCGTTACCACCTCCCAAATATTCCCTTATCAAATCAATCATGGTTTGCGGGTAAAGGCCGAGCCAAACTAAAAATAAAACAAGCATGAACAACGTAACGCCATTTATCCAATACATGCTTGGATGTGTGTGAACCACGCTGTCAACAGGTTTTTCAAACATCACCGCGATAATTTTAATATAATAAAAGAGACCGATGACACTGTTTAGTGCTAGCATCACCACGAGCAGCCATTGCTGTACACTTACGCCCGCTGCAATGATATAAAACTTGCCTACAAAACCGGCAGTAAGCGGAATGCCCGCCAACGAAAGCAGCATTGCGGTAAATGCTGCGGCCATCCACGGCCTCCTCCAGAACAAGCTCTGATAGTCTTCCAACTTTTCTGCATCGCGCTCATCGTCCGACAAAATGGAAATGATGCCAAATGCACC
The DNA here is from genome assembly GCA_043767095.1 of Bacteroidota bacterium. GTDB lineage: Bacteria > Bacteroidota > Bacteroidia > Cytophagales > Cyclobacteriaceae > ELB16-189. The sequence continues at coordinate 4,517 of JAYUHI010000065.1, read as the reverse complement.
CAGGCTGGTAACAAAATAAGCCACGAGATAAAAGCACACAGCCTCCACTCCCAATTTCCCTGACGCCAGAAATGCAACCAGCAAGTATCCGAGGTGGGCGATGGAAGAATACGCCAGCACACGCTTTACATTTGATTGACTCAAGGCCAGAAAATTTCCAACGAACATGGAAGCAATGGAGATGATGGTAAAGGTCATCACCATGGCAGGATAGCGATACCCATCAATCTGTGTAAAGAACCTGACGAGCAACACCACCATGCCTCCCTTTGACACGGTGGCAATAAATGCTGTGACCGGTGCGGGCGCGCCTTCGTATACGTCTGGTGCCCACATGTGAAAAGGGACTACACCTAATTTGAACCCGACCCCAATGATCATCAAGCCCAATCCAGTGAGCATAAGCAAGGGAAGTTCATTTACGGATTTCATGTATGTTGCGATTGCCGTGAAATCCATTGAGCCTGTCATCAAATACACGAGGGCCATACCGAACAACAGAAACGCGGATGAGAATGCAGCGAGTATCAAATATTTGATTCCAGCTTCGTCCGACTTTGCCCGCTTCCGCAAATAGGCGATCATGGCATACAAGGCTATGCTGAGAATTTCAAGGCCCAGGAAAAGGGAAACAAAATGTTTGCTGATTACCAGCATAGAGGCTCCAAGTGTGGCCAACAAGATCAAAATGTAATATTCTTCTTTCCGCTCCTCACGCTGTTCAAAATAGGCAAATGATATCATCACGATGATAAGGGTGCTTAGCACAATGAGGCCGGTTATGAATGTTCCAAAGCCATCAATAATAAAAAGCGGTTCTATGGAGAATGTCCTATTGGATGCGTACGTTAATAAATAATAGAAAATCCCGATCAGACATGCCGAAGTGACACGATAAATCAATTTGTGGTTTCGTTTGATAACAATTGAGATGGTGGCAATCAGCGAAGCTCCCACCAACAAAATCCCAGGCAAGAGATTGAGGATGATTTCCGGATCGTTGAAGTCAAGTTTATTCATGCGCTTCGGATGATTTATTTTTTGCCACTAAGGCACCAAGGCACGAAGTTTCACTAAAGGCATTTGCATGAATTATTATTTGTGAAACTTTGTGACTTCGTGACTTCGTGGCAAAAGTCTTCGAAGAAAAAGTTTTTTTAAACGTATTCATCACCGGTTGCGGGAATAACCCTAAACCAATAATGACAACTACCAGCGGCACCAAAATAAATTTCTCACGCAATGAGAGATCAGGTATGGCTTTGTTTACTTCATTGCCCAGAAAAATTTTCTGCATTATTCGTAATGAGTAAGCGGTTGCTGCCACAATGCCTATTGTGGCCACAATGGTGTAACCCCGGTTCGCTTGCCAGGTGCCAACCAGGGTTAGAAATTCGGCAATAAAATTTCCAAGCCCTGGCAATCCAAGTGAGGCCAATACAAATATGAGGGCTACCGTTCCCATGAATGGAGCTTGTTTCCAGAAGCCGCCCATGTTAGTTATTTCCCGGGTGTGAATACGTTCATAAATCGAACCGGCCAAAATAAACAATGCACCTGTGCTGATTCCGTGTGTGATCATCTGCATCACCACACCTTGCATTGCCAGTTCATTAAACGCAAAGACCCCCAAAATAACAAAGCCCATGTGGCTCACACTGGTGTAGGCCACCAATCGCTTAAGGTCAGTCTGCGAAAAGGCAAGGAAGGCCCCGTAAATAATTCCTACAACACCCAGCAGCATAGCCCAAGGAGCAAGTTCTGCGGAAGCAATCGGAAACAGAGGCAAGACAAACCGTATCAAACCATAAGCACCTGTTTTCAACAGAAGCCCGGCCAAAATTAAACTGCCAGCGGTTGGCGCTTGTGAATGTGCATCCGGTAACCAGGAATGAAAAGGAACTACAGGAAGTTTTACAATGAAGGCTGCGAGAAACCCCAGCATGAGCCACCGTTCAGCATCGGAAGACATTTCTGTGCCCAATAATTGAAAGTAGTCGAAGGTGTAGACACCAGTTTGATTGCCGTGAATAAAATATAAGCCAAGGATGGCAAGCAACATCAGCAGCCCGCTGGCCTGTGTGAAAATAAAAAACTTGTAGGCGGCATACCTCCGGTTTTCGTGGCCCCAAATGCCAATGAGAAAATACATGGGGATGAGCATCACTTCCCAGAAGAAATAAAACAGGAATAAATCGGTGGTGAGGAACACGCCCGTAATACCGGTCAGTACCCACAACAAATTAAAGTGGAAAAAGCCAATGCGGTATTGGATTTCATTCCAGGAAATGGCCACTGCCAAAATGCCGAGAAAGAAAGTCAGCACCAGCATCAATAAACTCAACCCATCCAGCGCGAGCGAGAAGTTTATTCCAAAACCTGGAATCCACGGCACGCTGAATTGACTGATCCAGACAGATTCATAATTGTTTGACCCATTACTTTGAACCCAAATCCAAAGAGCCATTGCCAAATTAATCACCAATGCAATCAATGAAATCCACCGCGAAAGTGCAGGCACCCATCGTTCGGCAATCCAGGCCAGAAGGCCGCCTGCCATTAAAATAATTATGAAGGTGAGGAGTATCATTTTGAATTCAGTGGCCTGCGTTTTTCATTTATAAAAGCTATTTTAAATTCAACCCCTTCGGGGTTGCGGGCATCCAAGCATATTTTCTCCGGGTTCCACCCGGAGTTATTCAAATTTAATCCCTCCGGGATTGGTAAACCATGTGCGGCCACGAAGGGATTGAACCTGATGCATCCTTCGTTATTCAAATTTAATCCCTCTGGGATTGGTAAACCATGTGCGGCCACGAAGGGATTGAACCTGATGCGTCCTTCGTTATTCAAATTTAATTCGTCTGGAAGTAGTGGTAAATCATAGACAATCCCGAAGGGATTGAATCTGAATAACCCCGCATAAAATGCGGGGATAAGACAACGCTCGCTGGCCGGAACCCCGAAGGGGTTCAATGTAATCTCATAACAAATATTTTTCATCAAATTCAATTTCATGTTCTTTTAGCAATTCAATATACTCATCACGGAAGGAAAGTTTTTTATGATGTTCTTCCTGATTTTTAACATATTCAATTAGCCTCACTTTCTCTTTAATTGAATAGGTAAAAGCCCCATATCCTTCCTGCCAGTTATTGAATTCCTCAAATATTTTATTTTCCTTAATAAAACCGGAGCTGGCTATCTTGATACTCTTAACCAAATCGGCCAGGGCAACCGAGGGATGCAAATGAGTAACAATGTGCAAATGGTCTTCAACTCCATTTATTCTATATAAATGGCAATTGTTGTTGCTCAGAATTCCCCAGATGTATTTAAACAGTTCAGGTCGCCTTTCTTTTTCCAAGACTTGCTCCCTTTGTTTCGTACTAAATACAATTTGATATAAGATTTGTGTATAGGTGCTCATGTAATTTTGTTTATTCAACCCCTTCGGGGTTGCTACCTTAACTATTTACCTCCGGGTTTCACCCGGAGCTATTCAAATTTAATCCCTTCGGGATTAATCCTTGGCGAACTATTCAAATTTAATCCCTTCGGGATTAAGCCTTGGCGAACCTTCATTCTCATAAGGGCATTTCTAAAAACTCCTTGTACCCTTCTCTTTTGCCTGCCCGGACGGGCAGGGAGAAGGGTGACGCCTGCCCGCTCGGCAGGCAGGGGTTGGGGTCATTAAAGGCAAGGTTTTTAGGGATGCCCATAAAATATTATTCATCAAAATTCAATTTTAACTAATCATCAATCCAATTGTTAAAATAACTATAGCGCCAATCACAATCCCCATCAAATACCACCGGAGTATTCCATTTTGTGTGAAGACAAAGAGGCGGTTGAGCCCATTGGCAACCGTCACCACACCTTCGTAAATTCTATCCACCACATCATTCTTGTTGATACTTGCCAGAAAAACAAATGGACGCACAAACAAGGCATTGTAGAGCGCATCAAAACCCCAACCACTAAACCAGAATTGGTGAAGCATCTTGCCTGATTCTTTAACTCGGTCTGAAAGCTCAGGCCTCTTCAAATAAAATAGATACGCTAAGTAAACTCCAGATAACGCGACTATTGCGGCAATCCCTTGAATCATCCACTCCATACTTTCAACATCCTGCTTCAGGGATATGGATGGTAAGACCGGATTTAATAAATCGGAAAGTGAAGTGAAATGCCCCAGTGTATGTGGTAACTCAATAAATCCTCCTATCAAAGACAATACAGCAAGGACGATCAAGGGTACACTAATTAATTTTCCGGGCGCATGCCCAACATGCGTTTTTTCCTCTCCGTAAAAAGTGATGAACAACATTCGGAATGTATAAATTGAAGTGATAAATGCTCCGAGCAAAGCAGCCAGGAAAAACCAGATGTTGCCGTTTTCTCCCGCAAAGGCCAGCCAAAGGATTTGGTCTTTACTGTAGAACCCAGCTGTGATAAAAGGCAAGGCAGCCAGGGAAGCAGCCCCAATTAAGAATGTCCAGTAGATAACGGGGAGT
>JAYUHI010000064.1:0-2482 GCA_043767095.1 Bacteroidota bacterium | reverse complement strand
TAACCCTGGCGGAAGTGTGAAAGACCGGGCCGCTTATGGCATGATCAAAGGCGCGTTGGACAGGGGAGAGATCAAACCAGGCGATCAACTGGTGGAAGCCACCAGCGGCAACACGGGTATTGCCTTGGCTATGATTGCCCGCATCATGGGACTGAACATGACCCTGGTAATGCCGGATAATTCCACGCGCGAACGTGTGCTGGCCATGGAAGCCTATGGAGCGAAAGTAATTTTAACACCGCACGAAAAAACGATTGAATATTCCCGGGTATTAGCTGAGGAGATGTCAGTGAAGGAAGGTTACTACATTCTTAACCAGTTCGCAAACGCGGATAATTATAAATCTCATTACAAAACCACAGGCCCGGAAATCTGGAACGATACCAATGGAAAAATTACACATTTCGTTTCCGCCATGGGCACTACGGGCACAATCATGGGCGTTTCCCGTTACCTGAAAGAAAAAAATCCAACCATTCAAATTGTTGGAACACAACCTACGGAGGGCTCAAGCATACCAGGCATCAGAAGGTGGTCGCCAGAGTTTCTGCCAAAGATTTTTGAACGTGAACGGGTGGATCGTATTGTGGATGTAAGCGAGGATGAAGCGCGCGCGATGGCACGAAGACTGGCGAAAGAGGAGGGCATCCTGGCAGGCATGAGCAGTGGCGGAGCCTTGCATGCTGCACTAAAAATAGCTGACGAATTAAAATCAGGTGTGATTGTTTTTATTATTTGTGATAGAGGAGACCGTTATCTTAGTTCGGATTTGTTTGGATAGGAATGGTTACCGGTTTCCTTACACCTGTCAAATCCCTTCAAACAAACTAACTGATTCTAAATATTCCGGCACCACAGTTTTCCAACTGAGTTGGTCCGATACCATTTGTGCGAATGCTTTGGCTGTAGCAGGCTCGCCATGGGTGATGAATGTGATTTTAGGCGCCTTCTTAAATCCTTTCAGCCACCGCACCAATTCCGGTTGATCGGCATGCGCGGATAGACCATTAACTACACGCACCTGGCATCGAACGGGCACGTCTTGTCCAAAAATCCTTACTGATTTTTCTCCGTCAAGCATATCGCGGCCGCGAGTGCCCTGGGCCTGGTAGCCTGCGAAAAGAAAAGTATCCTGCTCATGCGGAAGCCGATGAACCATGTGATGCAAAATCCGTCCGCCTGTGCACATGCCGCTGGCCGAAATGATGATGCAGGTTTTCTTGATGTCATTCAACGCCTTTGAACTTTCGCGCGTGTTGCAAAAATGAATGTGGGAAGAGTCGAAAATGCTGATCAGCTCTTTGCCTTTTCGTTCCACTTTTATTTTATGCTGACCGCTGTGTCGCTCATACAAATCAGTGACATTAATCGCCATCGGGCTGTCAATGTAGATGGGAAGAGTTGGGATAGTTCCTTTCTCCATCATGTTGTGAAAATAATAGATGAGGGTTTGAGTCCGGCCTACTGCGAAAGCGGGAATGATGATGGCACCATCTCTTTCCAAAGCCTCTTGCACGATAGACTTCAAAATTTCTTCCACTTTGGTCATCGGGTTAACCCGGTCGCCATACGTAGATTCAACCAGCAGCACATCCGTTTCTTCAATTGACACCGGTTCCTTCATGATAGGATCGTTGTAGCGGCCAATGTCCCCAGAGAAAACAATTTTTTTGGTTTGATTGTTTCCCTTAATGGTCATCTCAATAATGGCCGAGCCAAGAATATGACCCGTGTTTAAAAACCGGATAGAAACATTTTTTAGAATATCAATCGACTTGTCCATCGCCCGGCTTTCTAATTGGGTAATTACCTGTTCGGCATCTTCAGTAGTAAAGAACGGTTCAGGTTTTTTGTGTTTGGAGTAACCGCGTTTGAAGGCGAACAAGGCTTCTTCCTCCTGCAACTTCGCTGCATCCTTCAACATGATTTTGGCGAGATCGGCAGTGGCGGCTGTGCAAATGATTTTTCCGGTATAACCATCCTTAATCAATCTGGGCAAATAGCCAACATGATCGATGTGGGCGTGCGTGAGCAGCACCAGGTCAATTTCTTTCGGGTTCACCGGAAGTTTATCCCAGTTTCGCAGCCGCAATTCTTTTAAGCCTTGAAAAAGCCCGGCATCAATAAGGATTTTGATTTGGTCAAGTTCAAGAAGATATTTTGAACCAGTGACCGTTTGGGCAGCACCGAGGAATTTGAGTCTTATGTTCATTGGATAAAGTTGCTTCAAAAAAAGCAATTGCCAAATGGAAAGCATGAGAGCCATCGTGAAAATGAGTACGCAGTTTTATATGGTTTTATTCCGCTCAGTAATCACCTCACCCCCAGCCCCTCTCCATCCCGACACTTCGGGAGGAGAGGGGTGACTCTTTGTTAACCTTTAGCTTAACCCACATTGCAGCTTTTTGACACCGAACGAGAAATTTCAATTTTTTTTCGGCTAAAAATTCATCACTAGCCCGTACCCCCCTACGGGAGAATA
>JAYUHI010000063.1:0-5868 GCA_043767095.1 Bacteroidota bacterium | reverse complement strand
AAAATTATCATCACACGCCCGGCTGTTGAGGCTGGCGAGAACCTTGGGTTTTTACCGGGCGACCTGAAAGAAAAAATTGATCCGTACCTGCGCCCTATTTACGATGCCCTGAACGATATGGTGCCTTTTGAGAAGTTGAAGTATTATATGGAGCGCGAGATTATTGAGATTGCCCCTCTGGCCTACATGCGCGGACGTACATTGAACAATGCCTTTATTTTATTGGATGAAGCGCAAAACACTACGCCTATGCAAATGAAAATGTTTCTCACCCGCATGGGCCCCGAATCAAAAATGATTGTTACGGGCGATACCACTCAAATAGATTTGCCTTCCAATCAGAAAAGTGGTTTGAAAGAGGCGGTTCGGATTTTACAGGAAGTAAAAGGAATTGGTTTTGTAGAGCTAAACGACCGCGATGTGGTGAGGCACAGGTTGGTGAGGGATATAATACTGGCTTATGGAGCGGAGAAATAGTTACTTGTTTCTGGTTTCCGGTTTCTTGTTCCCTGTAACTGGCAACCGGTAACTTGTAACAAGCAACCGTGAACTATTTTCTCTTAATAACTTCCGGATTTCCCCTGTACGAAATACTACTTGCTATCCCGCGGGTCATTTCCAGTGTTGAGGTAACATTCACTTTTGCGGTTGATGCCCCGTGCGCTTCCACTACGGCTCGCTCCACTTCAAAGCTATACGCTTTCAACCCCGATGCCCCGGTAATACTGGCTTCCATAAAATTTCCATCACCTTTCAATTCGAGGAAGGAAGCCCCGGTTAAGTCAATGTTCATGTTGTTTGCATTCACCTCTCCATCGGCTACAACTGCCCCGGTCAGTGAAATCTCCATTTCGCTCTCGTCAAATCCCTTAAAAGAAATTTTACCGGCACCCGTCACCGATAAATCTTGCAGCGATGGCATGGTGATCTTAACTTGAATTTCGTCTGCATCGCCCCAGAATTTATTGTTCCAGAAAAACTTACGCTTGTCGTCATACGAAATCACGAGGGTTTCGCCATCGAGGTAAACATCGTATCGTTCTTTCAGTCTGTTGTCGTTCCCCAGATCAACGGCAAATTCTTCTCCTTTTTGTATTCGCACATTTAGAATTCCGCTCAGGTCGAGCGCGTTAAATCCCTCCAATCCATACTGGTCGCTCAATGAAAGTTTTTTGAGGGCACGGTCACCGGGCTCGTCCACCTTTTCAGCGTCATAATCGGGGCAAGAGATGCACTGCAATTCGCCATTCACAAATTTCCAGGTTTCGGTATAGTTATCGAACCGGGTTCGGGGGTAGTTGTTGATCAGGCGCCACAGGGCATCTTCAATAACAAATGGTTTGTCCATGGGAATGTAAACATCCATCTTCAGCCGCTGAGCCCGAAACTTGGCATCTTTCTTAAACGTAATGTTCGAGTCAAACCAAAGTATGCTGTCTTGCTGCTCCACTTTGTACTCAACCATCTGGGCGTTTTCTGCAGCATTTTTCCTGTTGTTGCCTTGTGCTTCAAACCGCTCTACCAGTTTGATTTCCTTGCCATCATATCCGCGCAGGGTGATGTTGGTAACATCGTAATCGTCCATACCGGTTTCCCGGATTTTTAAAACCAAAGTCTTTTCAGAGGATGGGAAGGTTTTCTCAATTTTCACTTCCCCTTCTTCTTTGAAGGAAAGCACAATTTGTGGAACACTAAAACTTAAGAAGGCTACACTCACAAAAAATGTGATGAAGAGTGTCCACCCCATCATTGATCCAAACATAATTTTTTTAGCGATGGTGGAAACGCCTAACAGAAAAATTACCAGGGCGGGCACAAAAGCAGCGAGGAAGGCAAACGCAATCGTCCAGGTGGGGAAGGTGTTTTGAAAAGCTTCAACCGGTATAGAGAAAAACTGCATGTTCCAACTTTCCGGGAAGCGACCCGATGAAACTATGCCTGCGAGGATTCCAAAAGCAAACAGCAAGGAGAACATAAACACGAGACCAACCATGGAGATGACCGCCCCCACCCCTATGCGCATCACTTCAACAAATACTCTGAGCACGGGTCCCAGCACTTTGGCCAACCCATTTAAGATGGCCGCAATAGCGCGGAATGGGAAGAGTATAATCTTGGCTAATGTGCTTTCCTCCTGCCCGTCTTTTTCATTTAAACTTTTTTTTACAGAGCTTTCAATATTAGAAAGGGTAACTGGCTCACCCTGCATTTCCATTTTCTCCGTAATAGTGTTGGCCTCGGGCAAGGCTATCCAAAAGATAATATACAGCAACACGCCAAATCCGAAGAAGCCAGTCACTACAAAAATTAACCGGATGATTGCCACATCCATTCCCGCAAATGCAGCCAGGCCGGCCGCCACGCCTCCAATTACTTTATTTTCCGGATCGCGATACATTTTTTTAACCGAAGGCTGATCATCCAACTCGGCAGATTCCGGAAGGGCTATCCAAAGTATTATATAAAGGAGAATGAGTGCACCGGAACTTCCCAAAGCCAACAGGGCAAACAGAACACGCGTCCAAACGGGGTCCACATTAAAATAGTGGGCCATGCCTGCGCAAACTCCGCCCAGCACTTTCCTTTTACCATCGCGCGTGAGTTTCTTTTGTGCTGATGTTTGTGATGACCCGGAACTGCCTTGTTCCTTCCTTGAGGAGGACGAAGAGGATGCACTGGCGGCAGAGCTATCGGCAGTTGATTCTTCTTCGGCTGCTCTAAAGTCGGTAACGCTTCCCATTGTCACCATCAACGTACTCACATCGTCAGAGGTGATCACTTGCTTGCCTTCGTTCAGTTTGGATAGAAAGATTTCTGCAATCCGGCTTTCGATATCGGCCAGGATTTCACTGCTGTCCTCGAAGGAAGAGAAATATTTGTTAATCGAGTCGAGGTACTTGCGCAGCGATTCGTATCCGTCTTCTTCTATGTGGAATATAATGCCGCTGATGTTGATGCTGATATTCTTTTTCATCTACGTAAAGTTTGTCTTGACAATTGGATGTTTAGGTTATGCTGTTGCGCTCGAGCGATTGGTAATCATTTCAGTGGACTTAATCATCTCGCTCCAGGTATCAGCCAGGCCTTGCAAAAATTCCTGACCTTGATCTGTAAGCTTATAATATTTACGGGGCGGCCCCGATTTAGACTCCACCCATTTGTATTCCACCAGGCCCGCATTTTTCAACCGGGTAAGCAGAGGATAGAGCGTTCCCTCTACCACAATCATGCGGGCATGGGTGAGTTCATCAATCATGTCCGATGCATACACTTCGCCCCGGCTTATGATATGCAGAATGCAGTACTCCAGAATCCCTTTCCTCATCTGCACTTGTGTGTTTTCTAAATTCATATCCTTCAGTTTGTTGTTCGGGCTCTAAATAGCTGCGAGCACTTAGGTTCGAGTGTTGTTTCCATGTGTTGCGATTCTCGAAACTGGCGGCTTTAAACCCCGAAGCTATTTTGTTGCCTATTCTGAATTGATAACGGTCACGTACTATGTATGGCCAAGTACTTGACAAAATAATTTGATTTTTTGAGTTTTTACTGTAAAAAGGGCATTTACTTTGACGGTGATGGATTGTATTGAGATTATTCCAATGATAAAACTGTTCACTTTCAGATGAGGGGCTGTACGCTATTAATACACATTAATGAGTGGGTTAGGGTAATAATGCCTAAGCGCCAACTTTCCAAAAGGTTTAAACTTTTGGAAAGTTCATTCGTGAAAGGCTACTTATTGTTGGCCCTTCTTGGGATTGGCTCACCAACTTTTGGCCAATTTGGAAATGAGTGGATTAATTACAATCAATCATATTATAGGATACCCGTAATCAAAAATGGTATTCATCGCCTGACGTATGAGGATTTGTCTTCTGCTGGTGTGCCGGTAAATTCGATTGATCCGAGACGCGTCCAGGTTTTCAGAAGAGGCACCGAGCAAGCGATTAATTTTCACTACCTCGAAGCGCCTGCCGATAATCAGTTTGAAGCGGGCGAGTATTTAGAATTTTACGGTGAGAAAAATGATGGCGCCACTGATGTCGATCTTTATAAAAATCCTGCTCATCATCCGCATCCGTATTACAATTTATACTCCGACACCGCAACTTATTTTCTCACCTGGAATTTGTTGCCCGTGCAGGGAAAAAGAATGCAGCAACTTAGCCAGGAGTTTAACGTGAACAACCTGCCGGTTGAAACCGGGTTTACAAATACAATACTCCAGGTTTTGTCAAACCAATATTCAGCGGGATTGACGTTTACCGCCCTGATTCAAAATTCTTTCTTTGATGAGGGTGAAGGATGGACGGGTACGTTGATATGCACGCAAGGTTCGGGATGCACCGGTCAGCAGGATTTTCTTTTGAATGTTCCCAGGGGTGTTACTTCGCTTGATCCGCCCATGCTTGACGCCATGTTAGTTGGCCGTGGTGCAGTGGGGCATACTGCCGAAATTTATGCGGGGCCAAATGCCGCTTCGCTCCGACTTGTCATCACCTCATCCTTTCAAAATTTTCAATCAGTCAACGTGATGGCACCTTTGCAATGGACAGATGTGAATGCTGACGGCACCATAACTATCCGGGTGAAAGGTTTGGGCGTTGCAGGAGGTCAGGAAAGAATTAGTGTTTCCTATTTGAAACTGGATTACCAACGCGATTTCAATTTGGCAGGAGTGAATGCCCAACTGCTTCAGACACTACCCAATGCCGGAGGCAAATCGTATATCGAAATTCAAAATCCCTCATCAGGTTTGCGATTATTTGATATTACCGATTTAACGGCAAGTTCAATTATTGGAACATACCCTGCGGGATCAAATCTGGCTGCGGTGATATCCAACACTAATTCTGTTCGCAGACTTTTTGCCACGGCAGAGTTTTTTACGCCCACGGTTAAGAAAGTTTCCTTCCGGTCAATAACTCCATCATCACATAATTACATCATCATCTCAAATTCTGTTTTGCGCAAACCGGCATTGGGATATGCTGATCCGGTTAAGGCTTATGCCGCATATAGGGCATCGGTCGCTGGTGGCAGCCATGACACATTGGTTGTGAACATGGATCAGTTGTATAGTCAGTTCAACTATGGCGAGACATCGTCAAGAGCCATTTATCAATTTATGAAGTTCATGACCGGCAGTGGCGATCCTAAATATTTATTCCTGATCGGCAAAGGCCTTGATATTAACTTTGCCTACGACCGGAAGCGGGTTTTCTTGCCAACCGATTTGAAAGACCTTGTGCCTTCTGCTGGGTTGCCTGGTTCGGATTTGATTTTTACGGCAGGTCTGTCAGGCACCACATTTGAGCCGGCCGTTCCCACCGGACGATTAACGGCTACTAACGCCACCGATGTTGCCTCCTACTTAAATAAAATTAAGGAGACCGAGCTATTGCCCTTCGATAATTTATGGAGGAAAGACATTCTTCATTTAAGCGGGGGTATAAATCCGGGAGAGCCACAGTTGTTTAAATATTATGTAGATGGATTCAAGTCTATCGCGGAAGATGTATATCTGGGCGCCCGCGTGGATACCAAATCAAAAAGAACATTTGATCTTGAAACGATTCCTATCTCCGACCAGGTAAACTCAGGGCTGGCTCTTATTACTTTCTTTGGGCATTCATCCTCAAGCACACTCGATTTCGACATCGGCTTTGTAACCAACCCTGTACTGAATTATAACAATCCGGGCAAGTATCCTGTCTTTATTATCAATGGATGTAACGTTGGAAGGATTTATTCCAACGGAAAAAATTTTGGCGAAGATTGGATGCTGGCTCAAAACAAAGGGGCGAAAGCTTTTATTGCCCATTCTTCATTCGGGGGTGAATCTGCACTCCGTCAGTATTCCGATTT
>JAYUHI010000062.1:0-14019 GCA_043767095.1 Bacteroidota bacterium | reverse complement strand
CTTTACAACCCCACCTCGGCTGGGTTTATCCAGAAAAACGACTTGCGCAGCGGGGCCAGTGTGCTCAAAGCCCTGCAATATCTGGTAGATACTGATTTAGTTTATGCCGACTACGATGAGCAGGGTAAGCTGTATTACAGCATGAGCGATATTTTCTTCATGCGATGGATACAGGAGAATTATGGTTCACGACAAGGATAGTAAAAGACTTTTATTTGATTGTGTTTGCCTAACCCTCTCATCAATCCTCCTCCCCACCACCCACACAATTTCACCAGCAGATTCAATTACGGTAACCTCATCTTTATCAATCAAAGATACTATCTCATCAATCAAAAAGTCACTTACTTTTTTGAAGCCGGTCATGCCAGATTTATCCATATTTCAGTTTAACCTTGCCTCGGATAAACTCCTTAACCTGCGACCATGTTTCATTTCCGAAAAGGTTTGGGTTTTCATCCTCATCAGCATCGTCAAAATAAGTCAAGCTTCGGGTCACCATCATTTCTGATCCGTCTGAGTACTTCTGATTATAGAAACCAATTAACTCATTCAGGGAATACTTCTTTAATAAAAAAAACAAATCAAAGAAGTCTCGTTTTCTTCCTCTTCCAGCTATGGCAGCCAATTTCATTGCGGCAATATCTGACAAGCTAAGTAGTCTGAGACCCTCTTCTGTAACTACATTGCCAATCAAGGGATATTTGTAATTCACGAAATCCACTTTCACTCCGGCCAAATTTAAAATAAGAATATTTTTGTGCTGGCTGATAATGGTTAGTGGCTGGTGTTCTTCCAACAAAGAGAGTAGTTCATCGGTGGTAAACGGGCGATTGCCAAAGAGATCCAGGTCATAAGATATTCGGTGACCAATTTGGAGGGCCAAGGCAGTTCCACCGGCAAGATTGAAATCCATTAATTCCGGAATAGCGGATATCTTCAGGAGAAGATCGAATGTGGCGGGGCTGACTGCCCTTCGTTGAAGCATCTAAACTGCGCTTTAGGTATGTCGAAAATACAACTAAGAAAACTTAATGTCCGCTTATCCAAGTCGCGCTCGTTGAGCATATTGTCTTTAATCCGGTTAAGGCCATAATATTTTTTTATAGCTTCCCAATCCTCTTTCGTTCCATAGGTAACTACTCGTTGAATAACAAACCGTGCCCGGTTATCCCAATCAATTTTCTCATAATCGATGTCCCAGAATATTACTCGTGACAATTCCATCATCAAAAATAAGCTAACCTGGAGACCATTCCAAGAAATTCTACAATACCATACTGATAACAAAAGCTTTTGAGGATTGAGAAACTTGTTTCACCCGCTCATCAATCCGCATCCCCACCACCCAAACAATTTCACCGGCTGATTCAATAACCGTCACTTCATCTTTATCAGCCACGGAAATCTTTTCGTCAATCAAAAAGTCACTTACTTTTTTAAAGCCCGTCATGCCAAGAGGGATGAAGCGGTCGCCTTCTTTCCATCTGCGCCAGGTGAGCGGGAATTTTAGTTTGTCGTAATCAAGCCAGGCCTCGTTTGGGTTGGTGGAGAAAGGGCCGGTTATAATCCGGCATTCCAATTCTTGATTACCGAGTTTACATTTTCCTTCTCCAACAATCTCCACCGACTCGTCTTTTCCTTTATCAAACAGAAGTTGAACAATCATAACATCACGATCTACCACCAAGCGGTGAGTAGGTGAAAGAAATATTTTTCCTGATTGATGAACCGTTCCAACTATATCTTCAGCTTGATCCAATGAAAAACCAAACTCATCCAGCAGCCGCCAGCAAACAGCCGGATCAGCAAACTGCTCCAATAGTTTTTTACTGATGGTAATTCGCCCGTCATCCTGAGAAGAAAAAAATTCCTGCCTCAGCATATCCAGCCCATGTCTCAAAATCAACATCTCCCCTTTCGCTTTTACGGAAGTTCTTAAAAGTGACTCATTCAATCCAGGATTGATTTTGTGGATGCGAGGAAAAATCTGGTGACGGATAAAATTGCGATGGTAGTTGTCTTCTTTGTTGGTGCTGTCTTCGCGCCATTTCAAATGATGGTTGCGGGCGTAATGTTCAAGGTCGTCTTTGGTGGCAAACATGAGCGGACGAATAACATTGCGCTTATTCAGTGGCATCCCTGTGAGTCCGTTGAGCCCCTCTCCCTTCACCATGTTTAAGAAAATTGTTTCGGCCTGGTCATCGGCATGATGGGCCGTGGCGATTTTACTGAAGCCGTGTTGCTTAAGCAGTTGCCGAAACCATTGATAGCGTAACTCACGCGCTGCCATTTGAATGGATATTTTCTTTTCCGCGGCATAATTGTTGGTATCGAAGGCGGTGGAGAAAAAAGGAATATTGTGACCAACGCAAAAAGATTTCACGAATGCCTCATCGCCTTCCGATTCTTCACCCCTCAACTTGAAATTTGCATGGGCAACACCAATCTTAAAACCACCTTCAATGAACAATGAAAGCATTACCATGCTGTCCAGCCCACCACTGATGGCGAGGAGGATTCTTTCGTCTTCAACAAGGAGATTATTCTTCCGGATATATTCTATTAACTTCTTCAGCATGCGGGCAAAGGTAAACTTTATCTAATTTTGAAACCCAGACTCTTTTGAACCACATAGGCACATAGAAAAACACAGGGAAAATGTTAACGGAAAATAATCTCATATACTTTTTAAAAACAAACAGCAACTATGTGCATTGCCTATGTACCTATGTGCCTATGTGGTTCAAAATCACTGGACTTATTGTCGCTTGCTCAGTTCCTTCCTTCTCTCAAAAAACCATCAAACTTAAACATGCCGATAAAATGATTGGGCGGACGGAGAAAGCTGAGCGGGCTGATTGGGTAATTGGCAACGTGATCTTCACGCAAAATCAAACTACCATTTATTGCGACTCCTCGAAGCGTAACAAAAAGAACAACACGATTGAGGCATTTGGTAACGTCAGGATTACCGATGGCGATTCCGTGACCGTAACCTCCTCTCATTTGACTTACGATGGCAACAAACGAATTGCCCACCTCAGAAAAAATGTAGTTTTCCATAAACTGAAAACCGCCACGCTTTACACCGATTACCTGGATTTTGACCGGGCAAAAAACATAGCTACCTATTTCAACGGAGGAAAATTAGTTGACTCCACCAACACCCTCACCAGCCGGAAGGGTTATTACGACCTCAACAGTAATATGGCTTCATTTAAAAAAGATGTAGTAGGTGTGAGTGAGGATAACACCCTCAACTCAGACACGCTTCAATATCACACTAAAACAAAAGTTATTTATTTCAAAGACAAAACCATTGTAAAAAATAAAGAAGGCAAAACGGCCACCTACACCAGTGGTTTTTATGACACACAGTCGAAGTTTTCCAACATTCACAAAGGTGTAATTGAAACGCAGAGTTATACCATGGTGGGTGATTCATATTCCCTTGACGACAAAAAACTTTTCTACCAGGCCACAGGAAATGTGGTGATGACCTCGAAGGAAGAGAACATGATTATTTATGGCGACCGCGGTGATTATTATAAAAGCCGCGGTATCACAAAAGTATTTGGCAACTGTTATGTGGCTAAAATTGAAGATGCCAAAGATACTTTGTTCCTCACTGCTGATTCACTCATCTCCATTGAAAGCAAGGACGCTAAAAAGAAACGACTGCTGGCCTACCACAACGTAAAGATTTTTAAAACGGATATGCAGGGCGTGGCCGATTCGCTGGCTTATGTGGCCGTAGATTCTATGATATATTTCTACCGAAACCCAGTCCTTTGGAATGGCGACAATCAAATGACAGCCGATAGCATTCGAATCTTGCTCAGAAAAAAAACGATCGATAAAATTCTTATGGTCAACAACTCATTTGTTGCATCAGAAGATTCATTACAGAATTTCAACCAGATCAAAGGCCGGTTGATGACTGCTTTTTTCAAGGCTAAGAAAATCCACCATGTGGATGTTCAGGGTAACGGGCAGAGTTTATATTATGCTTTGGAGGAAAAGGAACTAAGAGACTCTACCGCCATCCTTAAAATCACCTTTCTTACGGGAGCCAACAAGATTGAGTGCAGTAACATGAAAATTAATTTCACCGATGGGAAGATCAACAACATTACCTTCCTTAAAAATCCCGATGCTTCATTCATTCCTCCTCACGAATTGAAAGAAACAGAAAGAACGCTGCCAGGATTTATTTGGCGTGGAAAGGAAAGACCTTTAAAAACTGATGTTGTAAAATCAAAAAAAGAGCTACACAACGATACTCAACTCAATCTCCCGAAACCGCAACGATAATTTTAACCCCTATTCTTTCATACTCTCAGGGATTTTTATACATTACAATTGAATCAGTGTGGGCATGAATTTGAAATGCACGTTTATCGGGTTTATTCTCCTTTCGGGGCTTGTTTCAAGTGCCCAAACCTTTGAGTTGATTGACCAGCCTGATACCTACAATGCCGGCATCAGCCAAACCCTTCGCATCCCGATTAAAATAAAAAATACCTCAGACAAGGCCCAGTTTTACATTATCAGGCTTGTTGGAAACGACTTATCTGCCACACAAAAGGGATATTTCTGCCTGGATAAGAACTGCTTAGAGCCCGGAATTACCGAGTTCTCGAAACGAGTTGAAGCGGGAGTAACCCTCCAGGATCTTCATTTTTCACTTGAAACAGGACTTGTAACAGGTCATTACCCCATCAAATTTGAAGTATTTGTCAAGGGGAATATTCAGACGCTTGTTGAACGAGGGGTGAACGTGATGATCGAGGAGAAACAGTCCAAATCCTTTGTTTTCCAATCAAAAGACATTACCGTGCACGATGTTTACCCTAACCCTGTGTTCGATCAGGCCTACATTGATTACAGGCTCCACACGGAATCAGTAAAAGCCAAACTGGTTGTCCACAATATTCTTGGCTCATCTGTTTCCGACCATGAACTTCCCTTTGCCGAATCGAAAGTTAAAATTCAAGCCGAAGACATGACCCCCGGTGTTTATTTCTATACCGTTTACCTCGATAATATTGGGGTTGTAACCCGCAAACTTATTGTGAGGAAATAATTTTACACCAAGGCTGAGGTCAAAACAAAATTTCATTAATAGGTTCATCGTTTTATCTTTGCGGGCTTATTCCAACGAGATTGACCAAAATCAGCTTTTTTCAGTTCACAACTCATTCCGTTCGCATCACGCTTGTTATGCTGGTAGTGGTTATGATTACGGCATCGTGCCACAGTAAATTCAGACGAATTCAAAAAAATGAAGACTGGAGGATAAAATACGAGGCCTCCATAGAATATTACCAAAAGAAGGACTACTACCGGGCCGCATTGCTTTTTGAGGACATAAGGCCCAATACACGAGGCCTTCCCGAAGGGGAAAAAGTAGAATTCTACCTGGCCTATTGCCAATATAATGAAAAGACCTACTTGCTGGCGTCAGATCAATTCCGGTCCTTTTATGAAACCTATGGGCGCAGTGAGTATGCACAAGAAGCTGAATTCATGTATGCCTACTCCCTGTATGTTTCTGTGCCACCACCCAACCTCGACCAAAGCAGCGGCATAGAAGCAATGGAAGCCATGCAGAATTTTCTTAACCGATACCCAACCAATGCTTTTTACGACAGGGCGATTGAGGTGATCACCACATCGCAGCAGAAATTAGAGAAGAAAGGATTTGAAAATGCTAAGCAGTATTTAAAGATCAAGCATTATAAGGCAGCTGTAATTGCCTTGCAAAATTTTGAAACGGAATTTCCTGATTCCAAACTGCTGGAAGAATCGATTGCCCTGCGGATTACCGCCCAATATAAATTAGCCGCGCAAAGCCTGCTCAGCTTGCAACAGGCACGGTATCAGTCGGTCGTTGAATTCTATCAGCAAATGGTTGATACCTTTCCACAAAGCAAGTACCTTCGTGATGTAGAAAAATATTACAGCGAAAGTGTTTCCAAATTAAATCAACTTAAAACCAATAAAAACTCCTAATCATGGCCACACAGTCATCCATTGTCACCCGCGATCTCGATCAAATTGCAGCCACCACCGGAAATCTTTACGAATCCGTTGTGGTCATTTCAAAACGGGCACGCCAAATTGCCGTGAACCTTAAAGAAGAACTCAACGGCAAGCTGGCCGAATTTGCAACCACGGTTGATAATTTAGAAGAGGTTTTTGAAAACCGCGAACAGATTGAAATCTCGAAGTACTACGAGCGCCTTCCCAAACCCACCAGCACAGCTATGGAAGAATTTCAGGAAGGCAAGATTATGTACAGGATGCGTTCCGCTGTTGAAGCACCACCCACGCCAGAGGTTTAATGTTAACCGGAAAGAAAATACTGCTCGGCATTACCGGTAGCATTGCTGCCTATAAGGCCGCAGTATTGACGCGACTTTTAGTGAAGGCAGGGGCCGATGTGAAAGTCCTGATGACGAATGCTTCGAAAGATTTTATTACACCGCTCACTCTTTCCACGCTTTCAAAGAACCCTGTACTCTCAGAATTTCAAAACAGTTCAACTGGCCAATGGAACAATCATGTTGAACTGGGCCTGTGGGCCGATGTGTTCGTGATTGCGCCAGCCAGCGCCAACACACTGGCTAAAATGGCCAACGGCATTTGCGATAACCTGCTGCTGGCCACTTACCTTTCAGCCCGGTGCCCTGTATTTTTTGCACCTGCTATGGATCTGGATATGCTGAAGCATAGTTCAACCGTATCGAATATTGAAAGGCTTCAATCGGTTGGAAATTTATTGATTACTCCCACGCACGGAGAATTAGCGAGCGGGCTCACGGGTTTTGGAAGGATGGCCGAGCCGGAAGAAATTGTAGAAGTGCTGAATCAATACTTTGAGCAGAGCAACAGGCTGAAAGGGAAAAATGCATTGGTAACAGCAGGGCCAACGTATGAAGCCATTGATCCTGTAAGGTTTATCGGCAATCACTCTTCAGGGAAAATGGGTTATGCCATCACCGAGGCATTAGCCAAACTGGGCGCCTCGGTTACGCTGGTGTCAGGGCCAACCAATCAAACAGTAAATCATCCATCCATTAAAGTTGTACAAACTACTTCTGCTGCTGAGATGCACGAGGCCTGTTTAAAGTTTTTTCCGTTCAGCGATATCACGGTGCTTTCCGCTGCTGTTGCCGATTACCGTCCAGTTTCTATCTCCGATCAAAAAATAAAAAAAACTGCGAATAGTCTCACCCTTGAACTGACTAAAACTGAAGACATTGCTGCAACCCTCGGTCAAATGAAAAAGCCGGGCCAACTCATCGTTGGGTTTGCCCTGGAAACCGAAAATGAAAAAGCGAATGCTGAGCAGAAACTGGTTTCAAAAAACTTCGATTTGATTGTGTTGAACTCCCTCAACGACCCGGGTGCAGGTTTTGCTTCCGACACAAACAAAATTTCTATCATCGACAGGCAAAATAGATCGAGGGAATATCCGTTGAAATCTAAAAAGGAAGTTGCCCGTGATATCGTTACCGCCATTATCGAAAACCTGGAGGCTTAGACTGACAGTATTATTTTTTCTGACCTGGGCATTGGTTCAGGCCCAGGAACTGAATTGCAAGGTCACCATTAATGCCGATCAGATTCAAACGTCTGACCGGGCCATTTTCAAAGACCTTGAACGGGCGCTCTCCAATTTTCTGAACACCCGAAAATGGACCACCGACTCCTACAAAAATCATGAACGCATTAACTGCGGATTATTTTTGAACATCAGCAAGATGCCATCCATCGGCAACTTCCAGGCGAGCGCACAAATCACTTCCGGCAGGCCCATCTTCAATTCCAATTACGAAACGGCCGTTCTAAACTTTGCCGACCGCGAGTGGGAATTTGAATATTATGAATCGATGCCGCTGGAGTTCAACGAAAACAATTATCTGAACAATCTCTCTTCCATGCTGGCTTACTACGCCTATGTGATTATCGGGATGGATAATGATTCATTCAGTGAATTGGGCGGCACACCTTATTTTCAGAAAGCGCTCACCGTGGTGAACAACGCACAGCCGGCCAATCGGTCAGGTTGGGCGGCCCTCTCTGGAAATAGAAACCGCTACAACCTCATTGAAAATATCAACAATCCACAGATGCTGGAACTGCGGAAAAATACCTACCGGTATCACCGCCTGGCGCTCGACACCTTCGAAAAAAATCCAGAGCAAAGCCGCACCGTAATTCTTGACGTGCTTAAAAATGTAAAAAAAGTCTGGACCATTAATCCAACCTCCATTTTCGTCACTTCCTTTTTCGATACAAAGGCCAACGAATTGGTGAATGTGTTTTCATCCGCCAACCTTCAAACCAAGCGGGAAGCCTATGATATTCTGATTGCCATCGATTCCAAACGGAATATCTATCAGAAGATCATGGGAAACTGATTAGATCGTTATTCTTCAAAGTTATCACCTCACCCCCAGCCCCTCTCCAAAAAGGAGAGGGGTGACTCTTTGTTGAACTCTTATTGATGGTTTGAGGCGAAAAAATTATTAATGTCCCCTTCCCCGGAACAAGTTCAGGCTGTCAATTAAGAAAGCTCTCCTGCCGAAGTCTCGGGACGGATAGGTGTCAAGGGTGAGGTATTGTCGTTCTTTGTCAATTGTCCCATCGTTTTGTTTACAAATTGTCACATCGGCTAATTAAATTTGGGTCATGCTCACTCACCTCTCCATAAAAAATTATGCCCTGATCAGGAGCCTGGAAATAGAGCCTTCGGAAAACCTGAATGTAGTAACCGGAGAAACAGGTGCCGGCAAATCGATCATGCTTGGAGCGTTAGGCCTGTTGTTGGGGAACCGGGCCGATTCTAAAGTGTTGTTGAACGAAAGTGAAAAGTGTATTACCGAAGCCACTTTCGAGATTGGAAATTATGGATTGAAAAATCTGTTCGAGCGGTTTGATCTTGACTACTCCCCCACCACTGCTATTCGCAGGGAAATAAACCCGGGAGGAAAAAGCCGGGCTTTTATTAATGATACTCCGGTAACGCTTGATGTATTAAAATCCATTGGCAACAAGCTAATGGATATTCATTCGCAGCATGAGACCCTTGAACTGGGAAAGAAACAATTTCAACTTGACCTGGTGGACGCTTATTCGCAGAACGAAAAAATAAAAAAAGATTACTCGGCAGCCTGGACAGATTTCAAGGAAAAGGAAATTACTTATCAAAACTTGATCTCCGAAGCGCACAAGCTAAGGCAAGAGTCCGACTATGTCCGGTTTCAGTTGGATGAGTTAGTTAAGATTTCACTAAAGGAAAATGAAGAATCAACCCTCGCGCAGGAAGTAAAACTGGGTGAGCACGCTGAGGAAATTAAAACGCGCCTTGCACAATTGATCGGCCTGTTAAGAGAATCGGAACACTCATCGCTGACCTCTCTGTCAGAAGCACGCGCGGTATTGAGCCCCATCACATCATACTCAGCAAACTATCAAACGCTTTACCAGCGGATTGAAAGTTTGCGGCTAGAACTGGATGACATCGTTTCGGAAATTGAACAGGCTGCCGAAGATGTTGAATACAATCCGGAACAAATAAAAATTTTGCAAGACCGGCTGGATGTGATTTACCGGCTTATGAAAAAGCATAGCGTTAATTCCATCACAGAATTATTAGCCATTCAGCGTAACCTGGAGGAAGTTGCATCAAAAACAGAAAACCTGGATCAGGAAATTGAACACGCCAAACATAATCTGGAAGCTGCTTCCAAACACCTTGCGGCTTCGGGCGAAACTCTTTCAACTTCCAGGAAAAAGAGCTTGTCTCCTATTTCAAAGCAACTGATTAAACTTTTACAATCGTTGGGCATTCCTCAAGCCGCAATAATCATATCTCATGAAGTTGCATCGCCATCCCCTTCAGGGATTGATCAAATCGAAATAAATTTCAGCGCTAACAAAGGCATTGCACCAAGGCCGTTGGCCGAGGTGGCTTCAGGTGGAGAATTCTCCAGGCTTATGTTCAGCATCAAATACATCATGGCAGAAAAAACGGCACTGCCCACCCTCATCTTAGACGAAATCGATAGCGGGGTATCGGGTGAGATTGCCGTGAGCCTCGGCCGGATGATGAAACAGATGGCACTCAATCACCAGCTCATTGCCATCAGTCACTTACCCCAAATTGCAGCGAAGGCCGATGCCCATTATTTGGTTTATAAAGACAATAGCCCAGATCAGTCAACTAGCCTAATCAAAAAGTTAGAGGCCAAGGTGCGCATAGAAGAAATCGCAAAAATGATTGGCGGTGCCAAACCAACCGCTATTGCACTTGAAAATGCCCGCGAATTGATTGCCTCTTAAGCGTTGCCTCAAAACCTTGCTTATTATTAGCCGAATATTTTCTTAACTTCGATACAAAGATTTATCGTTTCACATTAAAATTCCTTGTGTCATGAACATCTTTGTCGCCAAGCTGAATTTCAAGACCAAGCGCGAAGACCTTGAAAAAGCATTTGCTGCTTATGGTCAGGTCACATCAGCCAAAATTGTCCGCGACCGGGACACGGGCCGCTCGAAGGGTTATGGGTTTATTGAGATGCCCAATGCCGATGAAGGCACCCGCGCCATTGAGGCGCTGAACAATTCACAATTAGACGGCCGCGAAATTGTGGTTAAACTGGCTAACCCTAGACCCCCGGGAGAGACACAGCCCGAGCAGCAGCCATAATTTTAGGGATTGGGGATTGGGGACCCATTACCGTTCCGATGTTTCGGGAACCGTTTTCTCCTCCTATCTTTCCAACCGCATGATGGATGAAAACCCCCTCTGGAAAAAAGCCGGTATTGTTGCAGGCCCTGTTTTATTTCTCCTGATTTTTTCTTTTACACCTGTTGGCGTTCTAAGTGCTAAAGCCATTACAGTTTTATCGCTTGGCGCATGGATGGTTACATGGTGGGTTACGGAAGCGATACCCATTCCGGTAACTGCCATGCTACCATTGGTGGTGTTCCCCATGTTAAATGTTTCTTCCATGCGCGAAGCCGCGCAGCCTTATGGCGACCCGGTAATTTTTCTCTTCATGGGCGGCTTCATGCTTGCCCTTGCCCTGGAGAAATATAATTTACATCAGCGAATAGCACTGAATCTTATCCGGCTCACCGGCACCAGCGGCAATGGAATTATTCTCGGCTTCATGCTCGCCACGGCATTGATCAGTATGTGGATCAGCAATACGGCCACAGCTATTATGATGCTGCCCATTGCGTCATCGGTCACACACTTGTTGGCAAAAGAATTAGGAAAAGAAAACGATCCGCGATTTAAGAAATTTGCTACCGGGCTAATGCTGGCCATTGCTTACTCGGCCAGCATTGGCGGAATGGGAACGATCATCGGCACACCGCCAAACGTGGTGATGGTTGGGTACATGAAACGCATTTATAATCTGGATGTGTCCTTCACCGACTGGATGCTGGTAGGGATTCCCCTCATGGTTTTAGTTTTGGCTGCCTGTTATTTTATCATCACCGCTATTCTTTATCGAAACAAACTTTCATCAATTGAGGGATCTAAAAATCTAATCCAGAATAAACTAAAAGAGTTAGGCCCGTTGTCGCGGGAAGAAAAAAGGGTGCTTGTTATTTTTTCCATCACCTGCTTCTTCTGGATATTCCGCCAAAACTTGAACAGCCTGATCGGCCAGAATATATTAGATGATACCGGCATTGCTATGGCCGGTGGTGTGCTGATGTTTCTAACACCGGCAAACCTGAGCAATATGAAATTCCTCCTCACCTGGGGCGATATGAAAAATATGCAGTGGGGCATATTGTTATTGTTTGGCGGAGGTTTAGCCCTGGCGGAAGGCATGGAACAATCGGGCCTTGTTCAGAAAGTGGGTGAATATTTTTCAGGCCAAAATCAAATGAGCGGCATGGCCCTGATATTCTTCCTTACGTTCATCTCCATGGCCCTTACAGAGTTGATGAGCAACGTGGCATTGGTAACCATATTTGTGCCGGTAGTTTTTGGGATTGCCGAAGGCTTTCACATCAACCCCATTTGGCTGGCTATGCCTGTAACTTTTGCTGCATCATGCGCTTTTATGATGCCCATCTCCACTCCGCCCAACGCCATCTTGTTTGCCAGTGGCTACATCCGTATGAAGGAGATGATCAAAACTGGTTTGTTGCTGAATCTATTCTCCCTCCTCATCATTTTTATAATTTCGATAACGATTATGAAGGAAGTGTTTAAATGATCTGGAGTGACGTGATTTAAGGGAACACTTGAATCGTTCCCGTAAATCATAATCGGCATTATTTCTTTTCGCGCTCCCGCTGTTTCTTATCCTCAACAAAGTAGGCTAAGCCCAGGCCAATACCTCCACAAATGAACAACATGGAGAAATAGCCTACCTCTTCCATATCCCAGGCTCTGTCTAAACCATAGCCAATCAAAAAACCAAAGCCCACGCCAATCAGGAGCAATGAAGCCCTGAGGGAAAAAGAAATAGTGCCTTCGTTTTTGAACAACTCCGGGCTTAGGCCTTTCTCAATAATGGCCATTCGCTCGAGGTTTACAAATTTCCGGATGTAAGCAATCATTATAAATGCTCCTATCGTGATAATGATAGGGATTGACATGCCCATCAAGGGAATGATAACTGTGTCTTCGTCCATACATGTTTTGTTTAAATTTTGGCTCTTTGACGTGAGCGTCAATGAACCGGTTACAACCGTTAGAAAATATTTAATCCTGAAGGTTTCCAACCTCCAAAAGGCTGGAAACCCTTGTAACTTGAACTTCCAATCAGGCGTCAAAGCATCGTGATCACACAAGCGGAGGAAAACAATTTACTCGACCGGGTTTTAGACGGCCAGCAGGAGGCTTATGCATTATTGGTTGATACTTATAAGAGCTACGCGTTTACTATTGCCTTGAAGATTTTGAATAACCGGCCAGAGGCAGAGGATGCCGCGCAAGACTCTTTCATTAAAGCGTTCCATTATTTGAAATCATTCAACCGGCAAGCGAAGTTTTCAACCTGGTTATACCGGATTGTGTTTAATACATCGATCAGTTACAAAAGAAAGAACAGGGTGCAATTTCAAAACATTGATGAAGCAGTAATCGATTATAGTAGAGATACAAACCGAACACTGGAGCGAACCGATAAAGAAGTATTTGTGCGGCAGGCAATGGAAAAGCTCTCAGAAGCCGACCGCCTGGCCATTCAACTCTATTATATAAAAGAGTTTTCTTTGGAGGAAGTAGCCGGAATATTAAACCAACCGATCAATACCGTTAAAGTGCGCGTGCACCGGGCACGCCAGCGGGTTGGCGATGAATTAAAAAAGATATTAAAAGAAGAAGCATTAACTTTATAGTGATGAACAATTTTCAACCATCAACAGACGACCGTGTTCTGCAATATCTTGACGGGAATCTTACCGGGAACGATAAAGCAGAATTTGAAAACTCATTAAAATCGAACAGCGATTTAAAGGAACGGTTTCTCCAATTGAAGCTGGTTCATGAATCACTTAGGGCGGCCACGCTGGAAACACCGGGCAAGGATTTCACTGCAAAAGTAATGAACAACCTGGGGCGAGTGCCAATCCGGTTGGCGATGTCGCCCAAAAATGGTTTGATGTTGTTGCTGGGTGTGGGCATTGCTTTGTTACTGGGAGTAATCTTTCTTTCATCGGGTGGATTTGATCAACTCACCGGTGTTATTACATTGGACCAAATCAGCCTTCCCAAAAAAATCATTAACCAGCCATTGCCTTCTATTCCATTTAATGCCAGTTTGATAATGAAAATATTAATCGGATTGAACGTGGCTATTGCCTTTGTTCTGTTTGACCGGACCATCCTGCAGCCTTATTTCAGAAACAGGGCAAGGTACCGGTAAGGTTAATCCCAGATTATGCAATAGGCAAACCCAGATTTCATAATTGATTGAGACAGTTAGCTTTGAAGAAGGAAAACTAAAACCCAAAAGGTGAAAGAACTACACG
>JAYUHI010000061.1:0-5877 GCA_043767095.1 Bacteroidota bacterium | reverse complement strand
GAGGTTATTTCTATGTGAGAACATACCTTTGGTTGTTTAGGGACATATGTACTCTCACCCCTTTTTCACTTTCAAAATCAAATCTATTCATACTTATCGAATCAATTATTTTCATTACTTTTCAAACATAGGAGGCACATAGAAACATAGCACTTTCACATAGGTTAAAAAAATTATCTATGTGTGTAGGTCTATGTGCCTATCTTTACAACGTAGAAAAAGTATTGATTTTGAACCACATAGGCACATAGAAACATAGCACTTTCACATAGGTTAAAAAAATTATCTATGTGTGTAGGTCTATGTGCCTATCTTTCTATGTGGTTCAAAAATGTTATCAACAACAGGTATGGCCAACGGCAATGGTTTTATCAACCTGACAGAAACTATTTAGTCAACCCCTTGACGACTGCATCATCTAACCCTTAACCCTATGAAAACCCTGGCCGGAAAGATCATCCGCTATTTTTTTAATGGCACCCTGTTCATCGTTCCACTGGTGGCTACCGCCTACTTCATTTACTGGTCTTTTCAATGGCTGGACAGCCGGTTGGATTTGCCATACCCAGGTGTGGGGTTCCTGATAATCCTGTCGGCCATTACCATCTTCGGATACTTCACTACAAACTTTGCTTTCAATACCCTCACGCACTGGATGGACCACCTCATTAACAAAATTCCTTTGGTTAAAATCATTTACTCTTCTGTCAAGGATTTGATGTCGGCTTTCGTGGGTGAGAAGAAGAAATTCAACAAGCCTGTGCTCGTCACTATTAATAAAGAGAACACCATTCACCGCATTGGATTTATCACCCAATCCGATTTGAGTGAGTTGGGATTAAGCGACATGGTAGTCGTTTATTTTCCGCAGTCGTATGCCGTGGCTGGCGATCATTTCCTGGTTTCGAAAAACAACGTGAAGGCGTTGAACATTCCCGGCACGGTGGCCATGAAATTTATTATATCTGGCGGAGTGAGTGGATTTAAGGAGGGTTGATCAATGGGGCAATGGTTCAATGAGGCGATCCCGAAACATCGGGAGTCAAATTGGGCGTCAGAATCTTTTGAGGTCTCGGCTTTTATTCAGACTTTAATCCTGCATTTTGAAATTGAAAACTAAACCGACTAATCCATCCACTCATGAAACAAACCGGCCTGAGCGGCATCTTCCTCATTGTATTTATTTCCATCGGTTGTAATCCCAAAACAGAAAAAAAGATGAACACCGATTTGATGAATCAACTTCAATCCTGGGATTTCATCAATGAAAATGGCTTGAGCATGAAGGTGACAAACTACGGTGGCCGGGTTGTCTCTTTACTGGTTCCAGATAAAAAAGGGAATATGGTGGATGTGGTTTTAGGTTACGATTCCTTATCTCAGTATTTAACAGACAAGGCATATTTAGGTTCCCTGATTGGCCGGTATGGAAACCGGATTGCCAACGGAAAATTTAAATTTGATGGAAAGGAATACTCGCTGGCTACCAACAACGGAAAAAATTCTTTGCATGGCGGCCCCGGAGGATTTCATAATGTTATCTGGAGCGGAGAACCTTTCCAAAACAACGGGTTCGATGCGTTGGAGTTAAACTACAAAAGTGTTGATGGCGAAGAAGGCTATCCGGGAACGCTGAATGTAAAAGTGATCTATACCCTCACCGATCAGAACGAATTGATAATTGATTACGAAGCTAAAACCGATGCGCCCACCATTTTAAACTTAACGCATCATTCTTACTTCAATCTGGCCGGAGCGGGCAGCGGAGACATTCTCAATCATGTGTTTGAAATTTTTGCCGATCAGTTCAACCCGGTTGATGAAACCTTAATCCCATTGGGCATCAAGCCTGTGGCTTCAACTCCTTTTGACTTTACTACCAAGCACACTGCGGGTGAGCGGATTAGTGCCGACCATGAACAGCTGCGCTTTGGTAAAGGTTACGATCACAATTTTGTTTTGAACAAACCAAATCCAGACTCGCTTTCCCTGGCAGCCAGGGTAACTGCACCAGGTACAGGCATCGTGATGGAAGTTTTTACTACCGAGCCTGGCATACAATTCTACACTGGCAATTTTCTGGACGGAACTGTAAAAGGTAAAGGCGGGAAAGTTTATGGTCACCGTTCGGCCTTTTGTTTAGAGACCCAGCATTTTCCCGATTCACCAAATCATCCGGAGTTTCCTTCAACGGTGCTGAGGCCGGGGGAGACTTATAAGCAAAGGACGATTTACAAGTTCAAGTGATATAGGTGATCAATATTTAAGGTGAGAGGGGTTCTGTCGATTATCCTCGAAACTTAAAAGAACTACCTTGTCGGTTGAGACTATGTGATAGTAAAGGCTAGTTTGTTTGGCTATTACAGCCCTGTGAATGCCTCCCTTTTTAGAGAATGGATACATGTTTGGATTATGCCGGATGAATTCAATAACCTGTAACGTTCTTTCAATGAAATTCTCAACTTCTTTTGAAGTCCATTTTTCTTCAATCTGTTTAGTGATGTCAATAAAAGTCAGGTTAGCTTCCCTGGACCATTCTATTGACCTCATGACTTAAGGAAACGGGATTTGATTTCGCTCATCACCTTTTCGTGAGGAATTGTTTCACCTCGCTGTGATTGCTCCAATCCCCGTTGTATGGACGCTTTGGCGGAGTCACTGAGTTCATCCCAAAAATCATTTTCGGAGAAGCCTAGTAAAGACTTAATCTCCTCCAGTAACGCCTCGTCCTTTGTTGTAATGATCTTTTCGACCAACTTGAATTTCACGGCTGCTTCCATAGTTATTCTATTTTTTTAATCAATTAAATCCCTCTCCACACATCAAACTTCTCCATATAATCGGCCACGCGTCTCACAAAACTTCCACCCAATGCTCCATCCACCACGCGGTGATCGTAAGAGTGTGATAAAAACATTTTGTGACGGATCGCGATAGCATCACCGTAGGGCGTTTCAACCACAGCAGGTTTTTTCTGAATAGCGCCAACAGCCAGAATGGCCACCTGTGGCTGCATGATAATAGGCGTGCCCATCACGTTCCCAAAAGAACCAACATTAGAAATTGTGAATGTGCCACCGGCCAGTTCATCAGGTTTAAGTTTGTTCTCGCGGGCGCGTTTGGCCAAATCATTCACCGCTTTTACCAGTCCTGTTAAACTATATTGATTGGCATTTCGAATCACCGGAACAATCAGGTTGCCCGAAGGCAAAGCTACAGCCACACCAATGTTGATCTCTTTCTTTTTAACAATACGGTCGCCATCCACCTGGATGTTAATCATCGGGAGATCCTTGATAGCATTCACCACGGCTTCAATAAATATGGGAGTGAACGTGATACTCTCCCCTTCCCGTTTTTGAAATTCATTTTTCACTTTGTCGCGCCAGAAAACAATGTTGGTTACATCGGCTTCAACAAAAGAAGTAACGTGTGGCGAAACCCGCTTGCTGTCCACCATGCGCTCGGCAACCATTTTGCGCATGCGATCCATCTGGATGATTTCATCTCCCGCAGAAATCGAAGCGGGAACAAGTGGTGCAGACGAACGAACATGGGAAATAGATTGTCCTAACTTTCGGTGTTGCACATAGGCCAGAATATCTTTCTTAGTCACGCGCCCTTCAGCGCCCGTTCCGGGCACGGTCTCTAACTCAGCCACCGCAATGTTCTCTTCTTTCGCAATGTTTTTTACGAGGGGGGAATAAAATCGCTTTGCAGTTTTAAAACTGGCCGGTGAATAATGAGAACCATTTCCATTGGTACTTCCTGCAACAACAGGGGAGACAGTTTTAGATTCCGTTTTTTCCTGAACCGGAATTACCGGTGCATTTTCTTTAGAAGGTTTGGCTTCAACATCGGAGGAGATAATAGCGATGGCCTTGCCCACCTTAACCACTTCGCCCTCTTTCGCCAGGATTTCTTTGAGAATGCCTGCATGGGTGCTGGGCACTTCGGTATCCACTTTATCGGTGGCTACTTCTAACACCGATTCATCCTGTTCAATTCTATCGCCCGGCCTTTTCAACCATTTCAGGATGGTGGCTTCCATGATACTCTCGCCCATTTTGGGCATGATTAATTCGGCATTGGCCATGGTATTGTGTTTAAGGAATTCAAAGTTAGGGTTTTAGAATATAACCGAACAGGTTTTTTTTGCTCTGATTAGTGCACGACAATTTTGTGTTGGAAGGCCAAGGGGTCACAAAGGACACCATGAAATCACAAAGGCCACAAAGCAGGGGTTCTTTAGTGTTCGTTGTGGTATTCGTTGTGGACTTCGTGACCCCTATAAGTTCACCTTGTCGCATGTTCCCAAAAGTTTTATTCTTTTGAGTGGACGGCTTTAAAAAGACTTACTTTAGCACCGTGAAATTAGCATACGATAAAAATGAAAGTTGACGTTTTGTTAGGCCTTCAGTGGGGCGATGAGGGCAAAGGAAAAATTGTAGATGTACTGGCTCCGAAATATGATGTGGTGGCCCGCTTCCAGGGCGGCCCGAATGCAGGACATACTCTCGAGTTCGATGGGAGAAAGCATGTATTACACCAGATACCATCGGGCATTTTCCGGGCGGGAACAAAAAATATAATTGGCAATGGCGTGGTGCTCGACCCCGTGATTTTCAAAACGGAAATTGAAAAACTTCAGAAGTTTAATATCGATACCCGCTCGAACTTATTCATCTCAAAAAAAGCAACGCTCATTTTGCCAACTCACCGTTTGCTGGATCAGGCTTATGAAAAAGCTAAAGGGGTAAATAAAATCGGTTCAACCCTGAAGGGCATTGGTCCCACCTACCAGGATAAAATCGGGAGACAGGGTTTGCGCGTAGGCGATATTCAATCACCTGATTTTATCCAACGGTTTAAAAAATTAACCGACATACATTTCAGCATTCTGGAAGACCACGATATTCAGTTTGAGTGGGGAGCGCTTGAATCCGTCTTTCTGTCGGGTGTTGAATTTTTGAAATCGTTTAACCTGATCGACAGTGAATATTTCATCAACAATGAACTAAAAAAAGGCTCAACCATTTTGGCGGAAGGTGCGCAGGGTTCTTTACTCGACATTGATTTTGGCAGTTACCCGTTTGTTACCAGTTCCAGCACGGTAACCGCTGGCGCCTGCACAGGATTGGGCGTTGCACCTAAACACATCGGTGAGGTGTATGGAATTTTTAAAGCGTACAGCACACGCGTGGGCAGCGGCCCATTCCCAACAGAACTGTTGGATGAAGATGGTGAGAAAATGCGGAAAGTAGGAAACGAGTTTGGCTCCACCACCGGCCGGCCACGAAGGTGTGGCTGGATTGATTTGCCATCGCTAAAATATTCCATCATGATCAACGGAGTATCCAAATTACTTTTAATGAAGGCCGATGTGTTGAACCTGTTTAAGACCATCAAAATCTGTACGCACTATCAAATGGAGAATGGCGATGTTACGGACACTGTTCCATACGAAATTGTTCACGAAAAAATTATCCCGGTTTATCGCGAGGTGGAAGGTTGGAATTGCGCACTCGATCACCTGGACTCCAATCATTTGCCTTCCCGTTTAATTTCTTATGTGGAGTTATTAGAGGCCGAACTGGGTGTTCCTGTTTCGCTCATCTCCACCGGCCCTGACCGAACACAAACCATCTTCCGAAATATTGCCACATGAAAAATAAATGGTACACCTACTTTGCTCTCGTCTTCGCCATTTGGTTTGCATTAACCGCCTGGTTTTGGGCATGGCTAGCAAACCTTTTCTTTTCCTTACCATTTGGCCTGGCCGCGTTGATCTTATATTTTACTGGCCGTTACCAGGTACCAGGGAACCGGCTTAACAGGGCCGTGTTGATTATACTCATAACAGGTATTGCTGTTTCC
>JAYUHI010000060.1:0-14044 GCA_043767095.1 Bacteroidota bacterium | reverse complement strand
AGGGGATCAGTACTATCACCAACAGTCCAATTTACCAAGAGAGCAACCCCCAAGAGATGGGCTGGGGATGAGGTAATACGAACAGAGAATAAATGACATTGGATTACCATTAACCAATAACAACTCACTCATGAGATTTAGCAAACAACAAATTACTGCGGCAATGAAAGAAGCGGGAATCGTTCCGCTGTTCACCCATGAAAATCCGGATGATGCCCAGCAGGTTTTGGAAGCAGCCTATCGCGGAGGAATCCGTGTGTTTGAATTTACAAACCGAAGGAGCAACTCCTTTGAAGTTTTTCAGCACTTGCATTCCGTATCAAAAAAATATTCCGATCTCATGCTGGGTATTGGCACCATCATGGACGGCCTAACCACAAAAAAATTTATTGACGCTGGCGCGGACTTCATCATCTCCCCTATTTTAAAATTGGAGATGGCGAAAGTGTGCCTCGATCATTCAACGCCCTGGATTCCAGGCTGTGCGACACTAACCGAAATCGTTACTGCGAGAGACAATGGCGCTGAGATCATCAAGTTATTTCCTGGATCTGTGTTGGGGCCAGGTTTTGTTTCATCCATTATGCCTGTTGTTCCCGATTTACAGTTGATGATTACCGGAGGGGTCGAACCCAATGAAAAGAGTTTAACTTCGTGGTTTAAAGCGGGTGCCACTTGCGTTGGAATGGGGTCCCAACTTTTTACAAAAGAAATTTTGTTGGAAAAGAACTGGCCATTGCTTCAGCAAAAAGTTGCCGAGTGTTTGAGCATTGTGAGGGAGATAAGAAAATAGATTTCAAATTAAAATTGTACTACCCCTTAGATCACAAATCACAAATCTAAAATCGTAAATCTAAAATTCTTTCATGGATTGGTTCACCATCTCCAACATTGATCAAATTGACTCCCCTGCCCTCGTCATTTATCCTGACCGGGTTAAAGAAAACATTCGCATTCTTAAAACTTTCGTCCCAGATACAAATCGTTTACGCCCTCATGTAAAATCAAACAAGTGCGCTGAAGTTTGTAACCTGATGATGAACGCAGGCATCAGGAAATTTAAGTGCGCTACCATTGCCGAAGGTGAAATGCTGGCTATGCTTAATGCGCCTGATGTGTTGCTGGCTTATCAACCGGTGGGGCCACGGGGGGTGCGGTTTGTTCAACTATTAAAAAAATATCCATCAACTATTTTTTCCTGCCTGATCGACAATCAGGAATCTGCCCGTGAATTGTCGGCTGTGGCAGAAAAGGAGGGGATCAACGTTCGGGTATTTCTTGATTTGAACGTGGGCATGAACCGGACAGGCATTGTTCCTGAAAAAGCACTTGAGTTGTTTAATTTCTGTCTTTCACTAAAAGGTGTGGAAATCATTGGCCTTCATGCGTATGATGGTCATCACAACGCAGAGGATTTAAATATCAGAACCAAAGGATGTGATGAAGGATTTGCCCGGGTTGAAGCGCTGCAAAAAGAAATAGAACGGCAATCCGGTAGAACGCTCACCATAGTCACAGGTGGCAACACCACTATTTCAATCCACGCCAAAAGGAAAAACGTAGAATGCAGTCCCGGAACTTTTATTTTTTGGGATTACGGCTACCACAAAAAATTCGCGGAGCAGCCTTTTGTATTTGGCGCTCTTCTGATCACTCGTATTATTTCCAAACCCGATGAAGAAACTATTTGCATAGACCTCGGCCATAAATCGGTTGCCTCCGAAAATCCATTGAACAACCGGGTTTATTTTTTGAATGCTCCTGCATTAGAGCCACTTGGTCACAGCGAAGAACACCTGATTTTAAAAGCTCCAAAAAATAATCGGTACAAGGTTGGCGATGTATTGTATGGAGTGCCTTTTCATATTTGCCCGACAGTTGCCCTGCATGAGTTTGCCTGGGTGGTGGAGAATGGCTTTGCCAAAAGTCAATGGGCAATAGCTGCAAGGAAACGAAAAATAACTATCTGAGAGATTCGAAAAGGCATTAGGGATTAGGGATTAGGGATTAGGGATTCAGCCCAATGCCTAATGCCTAATGCCTAATGCCCAATGCCTACTTGGCAGCCCTTCTTAACCGGTCATTAATCGCACGGCCAAGCCCTTCCTCAGGAACAAACTCCGACAGGATCAAATCGACAGGACGTTCATCCAACTCCCGGAGCATACTGAAAATATTTTGTGCTGCTTCAGTGAGTGAGCCGGAGGGAGACAATACAAATGAATTCTCACCATGATAAACAGTTTTAAATGAAAGAATACCAACACTGGAACCATAATGCCTCGCCAATAATTCTTGCAGATTTCCAATAATCATTTTCTTCTTCGGGGCGTAGTGACTGCTTAACTGACCGGGCGCCACCGGGTTGGATGACGAATGCAAATTCAACTTAACTTTTCCAACTACAGATTCAATTTCTTCTACTGCCACTCCTCCCAGGCGATGAATAGTCGCTCCGTCATCAAATCCAACAATGGTTGACTCCAGGCCAACCGAACAAGGCCCTCCATCCAGAATAAAATTAATTTTATCTCCCAACTGGTCTTGAACATGTTGTGCCGTGGTGGGGCTTACATACCCAAAAGGATTGGCGCTTGGTGCAGCAAGCGGAAATCCAAGCTGACTAAGCAATTCTCTCGTTAATTCATGATCGGGACATCGAAGGCCAACTGTATCGAGTCCTGCCGTAACTAAATCAGGGATCAGGTTTCTTTTTGGCAAAATCAAAGTCAATGGGCCAGGCCAAAACTTTTTTGCCAATCGCTTTGCCTGATCGGGAAACGTACCCGAATAGGTTTCAACATCTGCAATGGAAGCCACATGAACAATCAATGGATTGAACGTGGGCCGGTTCTTTACTTCAAAAACTTTGGCAACGGCCACAGCATTCAGGGCATTGGCCGCTAACCCGTAAACCGTTTCTGTGGGAATGGCAACCACTTCTCCTTCTTGTAAAAGGGAAACTGCCTGTGCAATATCGTTGCTGATGATGGCCATTAAGCCAAAAATACAATTGACAATTGACAATAAGCAATCGCCATTTGGCACGGTTCATCTGCAACATTAAAATGTGGTTGGCTCAAAACGTTTCGAAGACGCGTGCGTCTCATGTTTTTTCCACCATTCGATTTGAATTAAGTCGTCTGGGGCTGACTAAAAAGGTGGAATCAAGTGTCTGCCTGAGGCTGTCGAAGGCTAATTTAAACCCAGAGAGAGGTTTCGACAAGCTCAACCTGACAAGCAAAGTACTTTTTAGTCAGCCCCAGACGCCTATTGTTTTCTCCACCATCCTGAGAATAGAGATATTATCGGTAATTGAATTTACTTCGTCAAGGGGAATCCACTTCACATCTAACGACTCCTCGCTCACTATTATCTGTTCTTGATCGTCTGCCTCCAGGAAGAAACGAACATCGTAGTGGAAATGATCTGGAAAACTTTTTCGGGCGGGGATAGGATGAATATCCAGATCAAAGATTCCGGGAAAAATCAGTTTAACACTTCGCAAACCCGTCTCTTCTTCCAATTCGCGTAAAGCAACGCGTAAAACATGTTCATCCCCATCGGCATGCCCGCCTGGCTGCAACCACCGTTTCAGATTTACGTGGTGAAGTAATACTACTTTTGAGCGTTGGCCATTCACTACCCAGGTGGACCCTGTGATGTGGCCAGGAAGGTGATCACGATGATAGGCCCTCGGATGGAGCAGAAGCTTCTTAAATTGATTTATGAAACCAGATTCTTCCAGATAAGTGGTCTGGTATTTATCCAATAAAAGAGGAAGAGGAGTGAACGCTGTCAACCTACTGAATAATCACCGTAATCTTATTAATTTTTCCCTGCTCTAATTTTGTTTGCTCTCCCCCACCGCTGTTGTCTTTATCATCTTTTCGAACCAAAATAAAAATGGAGAGATTGGTTAACTCTTTAAACTTAGCCACGCCTTTTTCGTCCGTGGTGGCATCAGCGATTGGGTTTGTCTCTTTTTCATAATCTTCTTTTTTGGCGTAGAGTTTTATGGATGCTCCTGCCACAATATTTCCGGTTTCATCGCGGACGGTCACATTCAGTGATGTTTTAAGGAGGGCAGAAAATCCGCTGGCAACTACAAACAGAAGAAGGATGGACAAAGTCTTTTTCATAAGGTTAGCGTTATTTGATCGAATAAAATTATACTTTTTTCGGAGCAATCAATCGTTAACCTTACCGGAAACCGGAATCACAGCAACTTTGTAATGATCCGTAACCACCTCACCCCCAGCCCCTCTCCAAAAGGAGAGGGGTGACTCTTTGTTGGACTTTTCCTGAAAGTTTCGAAAAGTAAAGACTAATAAATCCCACTCACTAAACAACCTTGAGGGCTATCGCATCAGAAAGCTCCCTCTCCTCCCGAATCTTCGGGATCGGAGAGGGGTCGGGGGTGAGGTATTAGGTCTTGAGCATGTATCCTTCAATGCACACTTGCAAAACTGTCAAACACCCGTTTCCTTTGGATGTGGAGCCGGCAACGATAAGCAATATATTTATTCAACAATTTGGGCAGCAGCCCATCGTGGTGCGTGCTCCTGGTCGCATTAACTTTATTGGCGAACACACCGATTACAACGATGGGTTGGTATTGCCGGCCGCCATCGACCGCGAGATTTTGATAGCCGTTGCACTAAACCATACCAGTCAATGCAACATCTCCTCCCCTGACTTAAATGAGACCCATTCCTTTTCGATTGAAGATTTAAAACCAGGTAAGAGTTGGATAAACTACTTGCAAGGGGTAATGCACGGCATTCGCCAGATCGGATTTTCACCTGCCGGGGTTGACGTGATGATCAGCGGAAACATCCCGCTTGGTGCAGGCCTATCTTCCTCTGCAGCCTTGTGCTGCGGGTTTGGACTGGCTTATAGCAATTCCTTTGAATTGGATTTAGCCAAACTCGCCATCGCCAAAATTGCCCAATATGCTGAGCATCATTTTGCTGGTGTGAAGTGTGGCATTATGGATCAATACGCCTCATTGTTTGGAAAGAAAGATCATGCCTTGCTGCTCGATTGCCAATCGCTGGAACACGAACTCATTCCCTTTCATTTTCCTGATCTCCAAATTCTTTTGATCGATACAACAGTTAAACACAGTCTGACCGACTCGGCCTATAACAACCGGAGAGAGGCGTGCGAACTGGGCGTAGCGCTTGTCAGTCGTAAACATGAGGCTCGGTCCCTGCGCGATGTTTCTGTTGACATGCTGTTGGATATGAAGGAAGATTTTCCCGATGAAATTTTTAAGCGATGTATATTTGTGGTAAAGGAAATGGAAAGAACCCGGTTAGCAGCCCGGTTTCTCAAACAGAATGACATTCATCAATTCGGAAGGCTGTTGTATGAAACTCATAATGGCCTGAGCCACGAGTATGAAGTCAGTTGCGAGGAGTCTGATTTTCTGGTTGGTTTGGCTAAAGAAAACAAAAAAGTACTGGGCGCCCGAATGATGGGAGGAGGTTTTGGAGGCTGCACCATCAACTTAGTTGAAAAAAGTGAAGTACTTCAATTTACTGATTCCGTGAGAGTAAAATATGTTGCTACTTTCAAAAAAGAACCTGAATTTTATTCTGTGTCAATAACAGATGGAGTGGAGACGGTTAGTGGTTAGTTTATTGAACAGACATAAGGGCAATGCATTATTTAATAATTTTGAACCACAATAGAAACATTGGCACATAGATTTTCACACCTGCCTGCCGGACAGGCATGGTAGTTTTATTTTTTCTTTCTATGTGGGTATTCCTCTGTGAACTATGACCTATGTGGTTCATTGCTCACCAA
The DNA here is from genome assembly GCA_043767095.1 of Bacteroidota bacterium. Classification (GTDB taxonomy): domain Bacteria; phylum Bacteroidota; class Bacteroidia; order Cytophagales; family Cyclobacteriaceae; genus ELB16-189. The sequence goes on along the minus strand of JAYUHI010000060.1, from coordinate 8,227 downwards.
TATCTAGTAGTAGAAATCATCGAAAAATCAAATTCCATGAAAACAACAAGAAGAAAATTCATTCAAAAGTCTACCCTTACTACCGCAGGGCTTTACCTGGGCAGCATGGGGTTTAGTGCCGCTTCATACAGCCGCATCCTGGGCGCTAATGACCGGGTGCGCGTTGGTGTGATTGGCTTCTCCGACCGGTTCAGAAGTTCACTCCTCCCCTGCTTTCATAGTTTGCATAAGGAATTGAATTTCGACATCATGGCTGTTTCAGATATTTGGAAACTGAGAAGGGAAGATGGGAAAGCCCAGTTGAAAGAAAAATTCCAACACACCATCATTGCCTACCGCAACAACGAAGAACTGTATGCTTCCAAAGATGTAGATGCCGTCATCATCAGCACAGCCGATTTCCAACATGCCCTTCATGCCATTGAAGCCGTGCAGGCCGGTTGTGATGCGTACGTTGAAAAACCGTTTGCCGAAACCATGGAAGACAACCGGGTCGCGTTGAAGGCCATTAAAGAATCACAAAAGATTGTACAGATAGGATCACAGCGAAGGAGCGGCTTGAACTATTCGGCTGCTGCGGATTTTATTCAGGCAGGAAAATTTGGCGCCATCACTATGGTTGAACTCACCTGGAATTTGAACCAGCCGGCCCGTTGGAGGCGTGTAGAAGCTGTTGCTAAACTAAAAGAAGCCGACACCGACTGGAAGCGATTTTTACTGAACAGGCCACTCGAACCATTTGATCCCCGCAAATATTTAGAGTTCAGATTATTTTGGCCTTACTCTTCGGGCATGCCCGGCCAGTGGATGAGTCACCAAATAGACACCGTGCATTGGTTCACCGGACTGAAGCATCCGCGAAGTGTGGTTGCGAATGGAGGGATTTATAAGTGGAAAGACGGACGCAAAAATTGGGATACAACAACAGCCGTTTTTGATTATGGTGACACTCCAGGCCTGCCTGGCGGACAGGGAGGGATCGGAGGTATTTCCCCCCATTCGGGGGCCGGATTTCAGGTAACATTCTCCTCGCGCATGCACAATGGCGATGATGACCCAACAGAAGTTTACTATTCGAATGGTGGTGAACTAAATTTACAAACCAACAAGGTATCGCCATCAGGCGGACTGAAAAAGCATCATGCTCAGGCCATGGGAATGGATGAGAACCGTTTGCCCGAACTTGACCTTGCCACTGCTGCAAAAGTGGAAACGGCAGCGAACACAGGAGCAGATTATCTCACCACGGCCCACATGCGAAACTGGATGGACTGTGTGCGCAACAGAAAACAACCCAACGCGCCAGTTGAAGCAGGATACGCCCACGCCATCGCCTGTATTATGACGAACGCGGCTGTTCGAACAGGGTCGAAGGCAACATTTGACGAAACGAATCAGGAAGTGATTGCCGGGGGAAAGATTTTTTATCTGTGAGGAATGCGTGAGTAAGTTTCATCCAAAGTTTAATCAGTTTGGAAATAGAAGCTATTGTGGTTCATGCACTTCGGGTTAAAATTTCCGTGGCAAGATGGACATTGATATCCACACTCCAGATATTCATTGATTGTCATAATATACTGGCACAGCCCGCAGAGAACTGCCTTTTCATTCCACGACTCCTTATCCCATACCACGGCATCATGACCTGCCGTTTCGCTGTGGCATTCATAGCAAGGATAAAATTCGCCACAACATTTAAACTTGATGGAAATTACATCCAGTTCTGAATGGTAATGAATACATCGAGTTTGTTCGTCAAGCGGTTTGCCCTTAATGATAATTTGATCTCTTGATTTATCTGCCGGCACAAAAATTGAAATTTGAAATTGGAATTATTAGGTATCTATCCTTCAATTGCCTTCACCAATTCGTTATACCAGCCCTCCCCATATTTACGAATGAGTGGGTCTTTCAGAAATTTATAAAGGGGAACCTGCAACGACTTTCCAAAACTGCACGCAGCCGAGCAGATGTTCCATTGATGATAGTTCACTGCTTCCAGGCCTTTCTTTTTGGTGATTCGGATGGGATATAAATGACAGGAGATTGGCTTCCGAAAAGTAGTCTTGCCGTCTAAGTATGCTTGCTCAATTCCGCATTTCAGGATTCCCTTTTCATCGTAAGTAGAGTAAGCACATTCTTTTCCAGCATTGGTTGGGGTTGAAAAATCACCATCTTCATCCAGTATGTATGGGCCTTGCTCGGCAATGGATTTTTTTCCTGCTTCAGAAAGATAAGGCTTCACTGCCTCCTGAATTTTTTTCATCTCCTCCAGTTCATCATCAGCTAATGGCGCGCCTAAATCGCCTTCCACACAACAAGCGCCTTTGCACTTCTCCAAGTGGCAGACAAACTCTACTTCTTTGATATCATCAGAAACTAAAACCTCGCCTACTTTGATCATGCTGGTAAATTCTGCAGGGCTACTTAGACTTTTATACTGAGACAGGAACTGGGTTGCTTTTCAGATAGAGAGTCTCGGGGCTAAAATCTTGGCCATTTTTCCAAGCTATGCTGTCAAATTGTTTGGTTACGTTTTTAAAATAAGTTTTGTCCTGCAGTTCTTTAAAAATACCAAAACCCAGATAGGGTTTAACGTCAAATATTCGTTTTTCTCCGTTGTCAAATCCAAGCGCTAGCATGTAATTGTCAAGCGGCTCAACACTGATTAGCTTTATCATATTATTGCAAAGGCTTTATGTCAAATAATTTATTTCCATTTTTAGCCAATTCCCAATTGGCCAATAACTCGTCTCTATGTAGCTCTATCCAGGCCCACACTAATCTAAGTTTATTTCTTGGCAAATCCCCTTCGAGTAATTCGCTGTCTTTAATACTTATCACACAAGTAAATTCTCCATATTTGATATGAATGTGAGGAAGATGGTGTTTATCTGTATCGAAATAATACATCATTACAATCACCCCATAAAACATGGATATAACAGGCATTTACTTGACTTTTTTTAACAAAACTAACCTGCCTTATTTTGTAAACCAAAATTTCGTCTCGCGTGGCAGGCTGCAATATTAATCATTCGAAGGACTCAAATACTCAAGTCTCAATTCTAAAGACTCAATACTAATATCTATTTTGCGCCCCGTTTATATGAGCGATTACTTAGAAACCCTGAATGACCCGCAGCGCGAAGGGGTTATCAACACCGATGGCCCCTGCATGCTCATTGCCGGTGCGGGTTCTGGCAAAACCAGAGTGCTGACCTACCGCATCGCTCATTTGATCAAGCACCACGATGTTGACCCATTCAATATTATGGCGCTCACCTTCACCAATAAGGCCGCCAAAGAAATGCGCGACCGGGTCGAATCTGTTGTGGGCAGTGATGCGCGGAATTTATGGATGGGGACGTTCCATTCTGTGTTTGCCCGTATGCTCCGAGCCGAAGCGCACTTGCTTGGCTATCCTTCCAACTTTACCATTTACGATGTTGATGATGCGAAGTCGTTGCTGAAATCGATCATCAAAGAAATGTCGCTTGACGATGCCACTTACAAAGCCTCGACCGTTTACAACCGGATTTCGGCTGCCAAAAACAGATTGATTTCCTGGCAGGAATATCTGAAAGACCCGAATTTAATTGGAGATGACGCCTCGAACATGCGCCCGAAAATAGGGGAGATTTACAAAACCTACGCTCTCCGGTGCTTCAAAGCGGGGGCGATGGACTTTGATGACTTGCTCTTCAACACAGATAAACTTTTTAAGGAACACCTTGAAACGCTAAATAAATATCAGCACCGCATCCATTACATTTTAGTGGACGAATTTCAGGATACCAACCTGTGCCAGTACTTCATCATTCGAAAACTTTCTTCTGTGCGCGAGAATATTTGCGTGGTGGGCGATGATGCCCAGAGTATATACGGATTTCGCGGAGCCGACATCAGCAACATCCTGAATTTTGAAAAAGACTATCCGGATTTAAAGATTGTAAAGCTGGAGCAGAACTACCGCTCCACGCAAACCATTGTGGAAGCAGCCAACTCAGTCATCGCCAAAAACAAAGCACAACTTCCCAAGAATGTTTGGACCGCCAACGAAGAAGGCTCATTGATTGAACTGATTAAAGCCGTGTCGGATAATGAGGAAGGGAAACTGGTTGCCACCTCCATCTTCGAGGAGAAAATGCAAAACCAATTGCGCTTCAGCGAGTTTGTTGTGCTGTACCGAACCAACAGTCAGTCGAGGGCTATTGAAGAATCGCTCAGGCGGATGAATATTAAATACAAAGTAGTGGGCGGGCTCTCGTTCTATCAACGGAAAGAGATCAAAGATTTGCTGGCTTATTTACGCTTTTCAATCAATCAACAAGATGAAGCCTCCTTCCGAAGAATCATCAACCAGCCCAAGCGCGGTATTGGCGATTCTACCGTGGATAAAATAATTGTGGCCGCGAATGATCACGCTATTTCTATTTGGGAAGTTGTTCAACATGCTACTTCCTTTCTCGGAGGCCGTGCATCAGGAGCCCTTGAAGATTTCGTGGCGATGATTAAACGGTTTGGAATAGATATACAAACGAAAGATGCTTACGATGCCGCATCTGAAATCGCCAAGGGTTCGGGAATATTGAGAGAACTATATGCCGATAAAACTGTAGAAGGTCTGAGCCGGTATGAAAACGTTCAGGAATTGCTCAACGCGATAAAAGAATATGTGGATGATCCGGAAAGGCAAGACAAAACTTTAGGCGCGTTTCTTCAGGATGTTTCTTTAGTCACCGGCCAGGATGAAGACAAAGACGGAGATCCGGAAAAAGTTACCCTCATGACCATCCACATGGCCAAAGGTCTGGAGTTCAAATATGTGTACATCGTGGGTCTGGAGGAAGATTTGTTTCCATCGCAAATGATGCTGAGCAGCCGTGCCGAATTGGAAGAAGAGCGAAGGTTGTTTTATGTGGCGATTACGCGAGCAAAGAAGAGGCTTTTTTTGTCTTACGCCCTTACCCGCTACCGCTATGGCCGGTTGAAAAATTGTGAGCCCAGTCGTTTTTTGGATGATGTGGATGGGCGATACATAAAAACCAGTACTAAATTTCGGGGGTCGGAATTGGCACCGCAGGGCAGCACACATTATGCGAAGACCTTCGTTAGCGGCATGCGCAAAACTTTATCGTCCCAGCCTTCACCCAGGCCAACCATTTATAAACCACCGGTTGATTTCAAACCGAGCAACACCTCCCATTTAAAAGAAGGCATGAAGGTGGAGCATCCTAAGTTTGGTTTCGGATCAGTGACGCAGGTGGATGAAAGTGGACCAGATAGAAAAGCGAGAATCGCGTTTTCCGGTTTTGGTGAGAAGACATTATTACTTAGCTTTGCGAAGTTGAGAATTATTGAGTAGAGCAATGAATATTCAGCAAATCATATTGGAGATTAGAGAACTGCCAATTGAAGATCATGTTGAGATTTTCAAACACCTGGAAGCAAGATTAAATAAGGTAGATTACTTGAAGACGGAATCAGGAAAGATTAAGGATGCGCAAATCATAAGGGAGATTAATCAACTGCCTATTGAGAACCAGAAGGAACTGTATTCTATCCTTGATAAGAAAATAAAAAGGTATGACCACTTGATTTCTTTTTTGGATAAGATTCGCGGGTCAGGAAGAAATATCTGGAACCAAGATGCGCAGGAATATATCAATGAGTTAAGGGCTGATGACCGGGTTTGAGTCAGTCTTTTTTGACACTGCTCCGTTTATCTATTTGATTGAAAATCATCCTGTATATTATTCACCGGTAGCCAAATACCTCACGGTCCTTGATGTAAATGAGAATCTGCTCTTGACCAGTAGTTTAACAGCGGCTGAGTTCGGATGTAAACCGGCAAAAAATAAGGAAACATTGCCTCTTGAGAATTTCAAAAATTTAATAAAGGAATTTAATTTCAAAATCCTAGATGTAAACATGGGAATTGTAGAGTTCTCTTGGAAATTAATTGAGCAATACCCGTTTTTAAAAATGATTGATTCCCTACAATTGTCAATGGCCATGAAATTGTCTAGCACCAAATTTCTGACCAATGATTTTGAATTAAAAAAAGTTAAGGAAATAGAAGTAATACTTGTAAACGATATAATAAAATAAAAATGATAGCAGAATACAACACCCAGAGATCGGGCATTATTTTAAAAGAATATGGCCGCAATGTTCAGAAGTTAGTGGATTACATCCGCACTGTGCCAGACAAGGAGAAACGCACGGCCCTGGCCACCACGCTCATTGACCTGATCCGTCAACTGAACCCGACTGTAAAAGACCAACCCGAAAACCCACAGCGTATGTGGGACGATCTGTACATCATTGCTAACTTCGATTTGGATGTGGACGCCCCCTACCCAATTCCAACGGATGAAATTTTAAATAAAAAACCAATGAAAATGCTTTATCCGCAAAGCGAAGTACGGTTTAAGCATTATGGGAAAAATATTGAGAAATTGGTGAAGGAAGCGTTGAAGAAAGATTCTCCTGAAGAAAAGGAAGAATCCGTTATCTATCTGGGAAAGCTGATGAAAACTTTCTACAGTGCCTGGAACAAAGAAACACTTGATGACTCGGTGATCCTGAGAGACATCAAAAATATGTCGGAGGGGCAGCTCAGTATGAACCTCGACAAAGTGCGCGAAGACAACTTGTTCGAAAAGCTATATCGCGAAAAAAAGAAACCTCGTCCCGGTGTAGGTGATGAGCGTGGGCGCGACAGGCACCGCTCCGGAGGGAAGCCATTCAAGCGTCACAACCATCCACATCGCAGGAGAGAGCAATGAGTTCGTTCCTGATCAGGGGCGGGAAAAAATTATCGGGTGAGATTACCCCGCAAGGCGCCAAGAACGAAGCGCTGCAAATTGTTTGCGCAACTTTATTAACAGATCAACCAGTCACCATCCATAACATTCCGGATATCCGTGATGTAAACAAACTGATTGAATTGGTTGGCGACCTGGGCTGCCAGGTGGAGAAACTGGCGAAGGGATCCTTCCGCTTCACGGCTAAAAACATCAATCTTAATTTTTTAAAATCCAGCGACTACCGGGCCAAAGCTTCTGCCTTGCGCGGATCGGTGATGTTGCTGGGCCCTATCCTCGCCCGGTTTGGTGAAGCCAATATTCCAAAACCGGGAGGCGATAAAATCGGGAGACGAAGGCTCGATACTCATTTTATTGGTTTTCAAAACCTGGGTGCCAAATTCAACTTCAATGCGGATGAAAATCTCTATAACATTGATGCAAGTCAGTTGAAGGGTACTTACATGTTGCTTGACGAAGCATCTGTTACCGGAACCGCCAACGTGGTGATGGCGGCAGTGCTGGCTGATGGAGTAACTACTATTTACAATGCTGCATGCGAGCCCTATCTACAACAACTTTGTTCGATGCTAAACCGGATGGGCGCCAACATCAGCGGCATTGGTTCGAACCTGCTCACCATTGAAGGTGTAAAAAAACTAAAAGGCACCGAGCACACGCTGCTGCCCGACATGATTGAAATTGGAAGTTTTATTGGATTGGCGGCCATGACTCAATCCGAAATCACCATAAAGAATTGTAGAGTTGGGATGCTTGGGGTTATCCCCGATGTATTTAAAAAATTAGGCATCAAGCTCGAAATAAAAGGCGATGATATTTATGTGCCAGCACAGGAAAGATATGAGATTGATACATTCATCGATGGCTCCATCCTCACCATTGCCGATGCTCCCTGGCCCGGATTCACTCCCGATTTGATTAGTGTTGTACTGGTGGTTGCCACTCAGTGCAAGGGCACCGTACTTATGCACCAGAAAATGTTTGAGAGCCGGCTGTTCTTTGTGGATAAACTGATCGATATGGGTGCGCAAATAATTTTGAATGATCCGCACCGCGCAACCGTTATTGGCCTGGATCGAAAACACTCCTTGAGAGGAATTAAAATGTCATCGCCAGATATTCGGGCTGGTGTAGCTCTTCTTATAGCTGCCCTTTCTGCAACGAGTGAGAGTGAGATTTCTAATATTGAACAGATTGACAGAGGGTATGAAAATATTGAGGGGAGGTTGAAACTACTGGGGGCGGATATAAATCGTATTTGATATTCCTCCCACTACCTACCTTTTGTTAGCGAATTAATTAGAGGAGTTACGCAAAACTTTGTTTTTGATGCAAAATTGATGGATATAACCTGTGATTTTGTAGAAATTTTAAAGATCGTGCGTAAGTCCACT
>JAYUHI010000059.1:0-29690 GCA_043767095.1 Bacteroidota bacterium | reverse complement strand
GTGAACGGGTCTAATACAAAGTCGCGAATGATAAAATCCTCCCGAATTTTATTGTTATTCTCTGTATATGGTTTAATCTGAGTTGCAATTGCAGAAAGCCTTGAAGGATCGTTTACAGTTAAGAATAGTGTGGCTCTGTATTTCCAACTATTTTCTGAGAAGTCGGGTGAAGGGTCGGTGTCGAACTGATTATAAAAATTGGTGAAGGCATTAATCTGGCCAAAGCTTGAATTGGTGGGAGGCATGCGATATACCCCCGTTATAGTGAACTGTTTTGTTTTACCGCTGTCGAGTACCTGGGTTATACTTTTGCCAACGGCAGATTCGTTACCAAAATATTTTTTTGACTGCTCGTCACTAATAACCAAACTTGTCTTGTCTGTAAGCGAGCCTTTGCCCTCTATGAATTCGAAGGTGAAAACCCCGAAGAAAGCCGTATCCACAAAGGTGAGATCCATGTTAAACAGTTCCTGGCCAACCCTGAAATTGCCACCGCCAGGTGAGTAGCGGATCACGCCCGTAGCATCCTGTATATTTTGCCGAACAATATTGCCCAATCCCATAGGCACAAAGCCATATGTTGTTTTTTGATTTTGAAACTCCCGGATGGAATTAACCCGGTAAATATTGGCAGCATTCTTATGGATGTTATCGAACGAGGCGTTAAAATCGTAATTGAAGTAACCAATTACACAGCAGGCAATAGCAATGGCTAATCCAAAAATGTTGATAAAGATGAACACTTTGTTCTTCATCATACTTCGGAAGGTGATGAGCAGAAAGTTTTTGATCATAGGGTTTGGGGCTTACTTTATCTAAGACTTTAAAAAGGCAATTATGGTTGCACCTTATTGACTAAATCTGTGCCGGAAAGAAAAGGTTTTCATTTATATGATTATTTGATGGACTTGATTCTGAAGTGTTCAACTTTGAACAAGAAGTGTTCGGTTGACATCACCCCCGACTCATCTCCGGGGAAGATTTGCTATTTCTTAAAACATTTTCTTGCCAAATTAATCCAAGCCGATTAAACCGGCACCCCTCTCCTTCGGAGAGGGGCCGGGGGTGAGGTAAAATAAATAAGGCCCCAGTTGCCCGGAGCCTTATTTACCTAAACCTAAACCTATGAAGAACGCATCAGGAGGTCTGAGCCTCGTGAGATTGACCCCCCAGCCCCCGAAGGGGGAGCAGAAGGAATTATTTTTTTTAAACGTGAAAATGCTCTTTTATATTTTCTGTAACGACTTTTCCATCGAACAGGTTTACAATTCTATGAGAATAATTTGCATCGTAAGGGGAGTGCGTTACCATAATCACTGTTGTACCCTCCTCATTCAACTGCGATAACAGTTTCATTACTTCCTCGCCATTGGCCGAATCCAGGTTTCCTGTAGGTTCGTCAGCTAGAATTACTCTTGGCTTGGCCACGATAGCTCTTGAAATGGCCACCCTTTGTTGTTGACCGCCAGAGAGTTGCTGAGGAAAATGGTTTCTGCGATGCATAATGTTCATCCGCTCCAGCACATCTTCCACGCGCTTTTTGCGCTCAACAGAAGGCACTTTCATATATAGTAAGGGTAATTCAACATTCTCAAAAACCGTGAGTTCATCAATCAGGTTGAAACTCTGGAACACAAAACCAATTGAGCCTTTGCGAAGTTGTGCCCGTTGGCGCTCTGAATACTTGGCAACTTCATGATCCCCAAAATAATACTCGCCATTGGTAGGATTGTCCAGCAAGCCCAAGATGTTTAGCAGCGTTGACTTACCGCACCCTGATGGCCCCATAATGGCTACAAACTCACCCCCTTTTATTTCCAGGTTAATATTGTTCAAAGCGGTTGTTTCCACTTCTTCAGTGGTATAGACTTTTTCAAGGCTCTTTAATCGTATCATAGTTTTAGGCTTTAAGGTTTGATGGTTGAGGCTTCATTTTAGTTTTAACAGTACTTGATTTTTATGCTGTGGTTACAAATTTTTTCTAATAAGACGCTAATCCTGAATTAAAGTTGCACTTAGTTAAGTATTAATACTTCATTGTTGCCGAAGTTCTCATAGCTGGAAGTCACCACTTTGTCTCCTGGCTTCAGACCTTCCAGCACTTCAAAGTTCTCTGGGTTTTTGCGACCGAGTTTAATGTCTCTCTTCACGGCCCTCTTTCCATCCGCTTCCAGTACGAAAACCCAATTGCCTCCGGTATCTTTATAAAATCCGCCAACAGGAAGCAACAGCCCTTCTGATGATTGCCCTAGTTCTATCCTCATTCTTAACGATTGGCCCCTGCGAATGCCTTGCGGGGTTTCGCCATCAAAGTTCATATCCACTTCAAACCGGCCACCGGTAATGGTCGGGTAGATGTAAGTGATTATTAAGTTATAGGTTTTGTTATTGAAATCTGTGGTGGCATGAAGGCCTTGCGAAATACGCGGAAGATAGAGTTCATCAATGGGCACCCGAACTTTGTAGCTTCCTAAAATATCCACCTGGCCTAACCGCTGGCCCTGGTTTACGGATTGACCGATCTCCCAGTGGGGTGTAGATAATTGACCATCTATTGGAGCGCGTATCACTAAATTGTCAAGAATCTTACTCACCCCTTCCAGGCTCAGGCCCATTCTCCTTTCGGCTAGATCCAATTCACGCAACTGACGAATTCGGGCAACGGAGTCTTTCTTATATACGTCATAGGTAATCCGTCTTCGTTCAAGATTGTATTTATAATCGGCTTCTGTGCGCTCAAACTCCTGCTTGGAAATTAATTTTTTATCGAAAAGTTTTTTCTGTCGCTCATACTGGGGGGTGAAAATGGCTAATTGATTTTCGATTAACGCAAGTGTTTGCAGTTGCTCTAAATCATTTCGGGTAATCAGCAGGCGGGTATCGCGCTGGCGGGTAATACTCTCGTTAAGGCTGGCTTCCTGGCCCAGAACCGTTAGCTCTCTGTTTAAGTTGGTTAGCTCCAGAATCACATCGCCTTTGCGCAACATGGCCCCGCTCTCGGCCACAATGCGTTTTATGTTTCCCCCTTCAATGGCGTCCAGGTAAACTGTGCGGCTTGGTTCAACCGTGCCGGTTTGCGGAATGGTTTCTTGAAAGACTCCCCGCACAACATCCGATATCGTGATCTTATCCTTTTCTACTATTAATGATTGTCTTCTGTCGGCAAAAATAAATTGATATCCCACAAACCCAACGAACAAGGCGATGCCCAGATACAAGGCCACTTTCTTTACCGTAAACCTTTTCTTCTTAATCTTTTTATCCATTGCTGCTTGTTCCATGCTTGAGTTTTGCTGCTTTTTGCCAACTACCGTGCCAACGCCCGATTGGTTTCTAAACGTGGTTAATTGACTATTTGTTGGTTCAGGAGTGAACGGATGTGTCCGATGACGGACGAAAAGTCATTATTTTTGGATGGTGAAATGCACATCATTGGCCAAAAACAAAGAAAGGAATTCCGGTATCAACTTTGTCTGATCGTGAACACATTATCCCGATATCGGACATTAACCCACCCAGGCTTATGGAACAAAAACATGGCAAGATTCTGATTGTTGATGACAATGAAGATCTGTTGAAGGCGGCCAAAATGTATTTGAAGCGGCACTTCGCTCAAGTCGATACAGAAAAAAATCCGGAGGCTATTCCATCGCTCATGGGCAACGAAGACTACGATGTGATTTTACTCGACATGAATTTCACCAAAGATGTGAGCAGTGGGAGTGAGGGGTATTACTGGCTTGAGCGCATTTTAAAAATTGATCCATCTGCAGTGGTTGTTCTGATCACCGCTTATGGCGATGTGCAAATGGCAGTGAAGGCAATCAAAGCAGGCGCCACCGATTTTGTTTTAAAGCCGTGGGAGAACGAGAAACTTTTAGCTACACTTTACTCCTCCATGCGTTTGCGTCAATCACTTGATGAAGTGGAAACATTGAAGATGAAGAACCAGGAGATCAATATCGCCATCAATGAAAAATATAAAGACATCATAGGGCAGAGTGCCTCCATGCAGCGCATATTTCAAACAGTCGATAGGGTGGCCCACACCGATGCCAACGTTTTAATCCTGGGTGAAAATGGAACCGGTAAAGAATTGATTGCACGAGCCATTCATGCACACTCATCACGAAAAAACGAAACCTTCGCGACAGTTGATTTAGGGAGTATTACCGAAACCCTTTTTGAAAGCGAATTATTCGGCCACAAGAAAGGTGCATTCACCGATGCCAAGGAAGACCGGGCCGGACGGTTCGAGTTAGCTAACAACGGTACCTTGTTTCTCGATGAGATTGGAAATCTTTCAATGCCGTTGCAGGCGAAGCTGTTAACCGCCATTCAAAACCGGAGAGTGAGTAGGGTAGGGTCTGGGAAGGATACACCCATTAACATCCGTTTAATTTGTGCTACCAATATGCCGCTATATGAAATGGTGAAGGAGAATAAATTCCGCCAGGATTTGCTTTATCGGATTAACACCATTGAAGTGGAAATTCCACCTTTGCGTGAGCGACTGGAGGACATCCCGCTTTTGGCCAGTCATTTTTTGAAGCAATATGCGGTACGATACGGGAAGAACATTTCTAAAATGAGTGATGGCGCCATGACCAGAATGAGCAAGCATCCATGGCCTGGTAACATTCGCGAACTGCAACATTCTATTGAGCGGGCTGTGATTCTCAGTAGTTCTTCGGTACTTCAACCAGAAGATTTTAATCTGAATGTGACAGCAGGAAAGGAACCCGATCAGCACGTAAGCCTTGATCAATATAATTTGGAGGAAGTTGAAAAGCTATTGATTAGAAAAGTCCTGAAAAAATACAATGGAAATATTACCCAAGCCGCAGCCGAACTTGGATTGACACGATCGTCTTTGTATAGGAGATTGGAGAAACATGGGCTTTGAATTGTGCTGTTGTGTTTTGATGTGTTGGTGTTCTTTGTGTTTACGATTGAATTATAGATTTACCTGATGTTTAAAGGTTTCCGATTTAAAGTTGCGTTCCGGGTAGTGCTTGTAGCTCTCACCCTTTTATTGCTGGTTTATATGGCCAGTAGGCAAAACATGTTTTTCGCAGCGGGCCTGATGTTGATCATTGTCATAGGGCAACTCGTTGAGCTCCATTATTTCATTTCCCTCACGAACCGAAAGCTCACCCGGTTTCTGGAGTCTGTTAAGTATCAGGATTTTATCACCAGTTTCGCCACTGACAATAAACTTGGCAAAAGTTTTAAAGACCTGAACATTGCCTTTAACGAAGTGCTTGAAGCGTTTCGTAAAGCCCGGTCGGAAAAGGAAGAGCATTGGCAATACCTGAACACGGTTGTTCAACAAGTTCGCACTGGTATTATATCTTTTGATGCTGAGGGGAGTGTTCAATTGATCAATTCAAATGCAAAGCGCTTCATCGGCCAATCGAATATAAAAAATCTGTCTGAACTTAAATCATCGAACGAAAAAATGTTCAATGCCCTGACTGAAGTAGAGCCGGGCAAGAGCCTCTTGTACAAAGAAGTTGATTTCTATCTCACTATCCATGCCACTGAGCTTCGCATTCGCGGCAATTCCGTAAAATTGATTACGCTGCAAAATATTCAGACTGAACTTCAGAAGCAGGAGTTGGATGCCTGGCAAAATCTAACGCGTGTGCTTCGGCATGAAATCATGAATTCGATTACGCCCATATCGTCCTTAACCTCAACACTTCGCGAAATATTAGATCACGATATGTTGAAAGTCAATGCACATTATGAACTCAAAGCAGAAGGAGCGGAGGATTTACGCGAAGGCCTGGGAACAATCGAAAACCGGAGCAAGGGCCTGATTAAGTTTATTGATGCCTATCGCGAATATACCTCACTTCCTCAACCTAAAATTAAAACAGTGCGGTTGAAAGATTTGATCGATCGTGTGGCCAAACTGATGAAAACTGAATTAGAAAAGCCAAACATAGTTTTTGAATCCGGTTGTGAATCGGAATACCTAACCATTCAAGCCGATGAGGAAATGATCGAGCAAGTGATTATTAATTTGGTGAAGAATTCTATGGAGTCAATTGAGAATATGGATGGCGGGAGAATTTCTGTGCATGGAAAATATTCTGGGGCTTCGGTAATTATCGAAGTGATTGACAATGGCCCGGGCATTATCCAAGAAGCAATCAGTAAAATTTTCGTGCCTTTCTTCACCACAAAAAAAACAGGCTCAGGCATTGGACTGAGCCTGAGCCGGCAAATTCTTCAAATGCACCACGGCACTTTAACCGTTGAATCAGATCCGGGTGAGAGGACGGTTTTTTCTTTGAGATTTTAAAAGTAATTCTACTTTGTCGTATCACATCCACTAACCCTGACAGGGTTCTGAAAACCCTGTCAGGGTTCGATAAAAAAATCCAGTTTTTAATTACTGCGCTACAACTGGAATCACCAACTGCACATCAGCCCACTCAAAATAAATATTTATCCCTCCGTCAGCCTCCTTCATGCTAATGGTGTACTGCTCTACGGATGATTGGGGCTTTTGAACTTTTACTTTAGTCTTCAGAATATCTTTGGTATAGTCAGGTTCATCGTAACCCCATTTGCCCAATTCAGTATTTAAGCCAATCTCAAAATATTCTGCACCGGGGACTGCATAGATTCTGTAAGTCCCTCCCTGTACTGCCTCACCATTGAAGGTAACATCTTTGCTGAACGTAATCTCAGTGGCTTCATTTGCTCCAAACCTCCAGTACTTTCCAAAGGGTTGCAACGCTTTCTGTGCTTCTGTTCCAAATACTACCCTGCTGCGAACCGATGGCCTGCTGTAAGTCATGGAAATATTTAATTCGCCAGCCGTTAATTCAGCCGTACCTTTTGGGCTTTTAGATTCCCCTGTCCATCCTATGTAGAAAATAACCGACAAGGTTATTACTACTACTATCCCAAGGCCAATAATAATTTTATTTTTCATGATATGAGTTTTGTTTTTAGTTCAAAAAATAACGCAATGATGATTCCTTTTTTCCAATGAATCAATTTAAAAATTCATCCCACTCACCGGCATGGTTATGGACATAGTCTTTCAAAAAAATGGTGTAAGAGGGTTTGTGCGGTTTTCTTTTCAACGTTAAGCCGGCTTCGTCTGGTGTAAAGTCTCCCTTTTTGGCATTACATTTTTTACACGCTGAAACCAGGTTGGTCCAGTGGTGCACGCCACCGCGCGAACTGGGCACAACATGATCCAGCGTTAAATCCCTCCGGGTTCCACAATACTGACATTCAAAATTATCGCGCTTGAAAATATTCTGGCGCGTAAGATTAACCCCCTTGAAGGGGGCTGTGATATATCGGTTTAGGCGGATGACAGACGGCATGGGGAAGGTTCGGGTCACCGAATGGAGTTTGTGCCCATTAGCAGGTTTCAGCAGTTCGCTTTTGTTCAGGAATACCATTACAAAGGCACGCTCCACCGAGCAGACCATTAACGGACTGTAGTCTTGATTCAAAACCAATACCCGGCTGTTCATAACCCTTAAAATTAATGCGATTTGT
Source organism: Bacteroidota bacterium (assembly GCA_043767095.1). Taxonomy (GTDB): domain Bacteria; phylum Bacteroidota; class Bacteroidia; order Cytophagales; family Cyclobacteriaceae; genus ELB16-189. The sequence continues at coordinate 22,157 of JAYUHI010000059.1, read as the reverse complement.
TGGGTTTTGCAAGGGGAGCTGTCTGACGTCTGCCTGACGTCCAATGTCAGATGACCGATGATTGATTACCGTAAACACATTTCATCCGGCATCCGACATTCAACCAATCACCCTTCTAACCTCTTGAATTTCCCAAGCGTATTTTTTCTGGCCGACCTGTTTTATCCCTTTGGCATCAATTCGGTCTTGGCGGATGTGCCCATCCACCAAAATTATTTTTCCTGCACTTTGCAATATGGATGGCACAACATCTCCGTCAATAACTTTTTTCAAGAAGACAATGTCGCCCGGTGATGCCAGGTCGAAATTTTCTACCTGAGTGCCCGAGATTTTTTGTTGACCTAATGTTCTTGGCAATTTAAAGCCGCAAATTTTGAACGCCATTTGGATAAGTCCCGGACCGTCAATACCGAAAGGTGATTTGCCGCCAGGCTGGTAAGGGGCATTGCCATATTTCGAAAGAATGGTAATTAAAAACTCTGCGTCACGTTTTTGGCTGAGGCTTTTTGATTCGCCATTGAAAGCGAGTTGTTCTTCTACTTTAAATAACTCTGAATTGGAGATGGGAACAATACTTCCCAAGACAATCGTGAGAGGATTTTTATTGTACAACAAAGTTGAAGTGATGTCGGTAGTAATCTTGAAATCCGATGCATTGATCTGCTCGAAGTATTCTTTAGATATGGAGTGATGCTGACTGAGGGGAATCCAGCCCCCGCTTCCATCGAAGGCCAACTGAATTGAAACCCAACCTCCTTTTGTTCCCGTTACTTCATAATGCTCTCCAAAAAGGAGTTGATTGTATTGCAGGGTGCGATAATCAGGTTGTTCGAAAACCGGCACCACCGCCAGGCGGCATACACCAAAATCCAACGATACAGACATAATCTAAGCCAGTTTAACCCTGCTCAATTCTCGTTTAACATCCCGCTCTTTTATGCTCTCGCGTTTGTCGTACGTTTTCTTTCCGCGGGCTATTCCAATTTCTAATTTGGCCAGGCCACGGTCGTTAATAAAAATTCTCAGGGGAATCAAAGTAAAGCCTTTTTGGTCAATTTTCGATTCCAGTTTTTTGATTTCTGATTTTTTTAAAAGCAATTTTCGCTCACGAGTTGGCTCGTGATTGTTATAAGTGCCTTCGGTATAAGGCATTATGTTCATTCCCTTTACGAAGGCTTCATTTCCGTTGAAGTAACAAAAACTATCCTGGAGATTGACTTTACCTTCGCGAATGGATTTGATTTCAGTTCCCCATAAAGAAATCCCTGCCGTTACTTTATCCAGTATTTCAAAATTGAAAAACGCCTGACGGTTTTTAATGTTTATTTTTTGTTTGAATCGTTCGTTGTTCATGAATTTAGTCTTTATCCTCCCACTCCTCCGAAATGTTTCGGAATTAAGGCCTGCCCCGCGCCTCGCGGGGAGGTGTAAAAATACTATTCAACTTTTCTTTCTTCAACATGCGTTGCCCTGTCTTTCCAATGGCAATTATTCTTTCTCCTGATTTAACTTCTATGACGCACAATAATTCATTTCCATCAATTGAATCAATTGTGGCCGTGATCATCAGTTCCTCCCCAACAAATGCTGGTGCCCGATGTTGTATTTCCAGGTAGGTGCCAACGCCCTCTTCGTCTTCTTCTTTCATCTCAATAAAAAACAAGCGTGATGACCATTCCATATCACGGGCAAGGGCAAAGGTGGAGCACACTGAATGTAAAATTTCTCCATGAAAGGCTGCCTGGTCGCCTGGCTGAACAGTTGCTTTATATATTTTTTTATCGCCTATTGAAAAAATGAGTTTCATGTTGTTATTGATCATTAACACCTCACCCCCTGCCCCTCTCCTCCCGAAGTATCGGGAAGGAGAGGGGTGCCCTCATTTGATCTGTCGTTTGTTTCTTTGTTCATGTTTAGCTTTTAAATCGAATCACAATGAATATTAGCATAAAGGGACCATCATAGTTCAAGGTATTGATTTAAGTAAAGCTCCCCTCTCCTTTGGAGAGGGGCCGGGGGTGAGGTCCGCAAAAGTAGCCACAGGCGAAACATCCAATCCGCAAAATTCTTTTCTCAAATATTTGTAATGGGCAGTGATGGCTATCATCGCAGCATTATCCGTGCAGTATTGAAAATCAGGAATAAATACACGCCAGTTCTTTTCTTCCCCCATTTTTTTCAATGCATTTCGCAATCCGGAGTTGGCAGCCACTCCGCCAGCCAGGGCGATGTCTTTAATACTATTTTCCTTAGATGCCTTCGAAATTTTTTTCATTAGCATCTCAACTAAAGTGTGCTGATAGCTGGCACAGATGTCGTTCAAGTTCTGTTGAATGAAATCTGGATTCTCTTTAACCTGATCGCGAAGAAAATATAACATCGAAGTTTTAATTCCACTGAAAGAAAAATCATATCCATTCATGGAAGTAACCGGAAATTTATATTTGTCGGGGTTCCCAAGGCGGGCATGTTGGTCAATCATTGGCCCGCCAGGGTAGGGCAGACCTAACATTTTGGCTCCTTTATCAAATGCTTCACCCACTGCGTCATCAAGGGTTTGCCCAAGGATTTGAAAATCGAGCAGTTGGTTGACCAACACCAGTTGGGTGTGGCCACCGCTCACGGTGAGGCATAGAAACGGAAAATTGGGAAAGACAGAATCACTTTCCGGTTTCTCAATAAAATGGGCCATGATGTGCGCCTGCATGTGGTTCACTTCAATGAGGGGGATGTTTAATGCCAGCGCCATACCCTTTGCAAACGATACACCAACCAGGAGTGATCCCATCAGGCCTGGCCCACGCGTGAAGGCAATGGCATCCAGTTGACCGGGTTTCACTTCCGCATCGTTCATAGCCTCATTCACCACGCGAACAATATTTTTCTGATGGGCACGCGAGGCTAACTCAGGCACAACGCCCCCGTATTTTTGGTGTACGCTTTGCGAGGCTATAATATTATTAAGTACCTTGCCGTTGCTGATAACAGCAGCAGAAGTTTCATCGCAGGACGATTCTATGGCAAGGATGTTGGGGCCCATGTTGTGATTGAATGATGACGCAAATTACCAAAAAACGAATTGTAAAAGCTGTTCTCTACAGTCTGGCTTCTGTTGCCGGATGCTTTGTTATTGCCTTTCTCGTGTTGCAAATCCCCGCAGTGCAAAAGGCCTTGCTCGACCGTTACCTTGGCAAGTTTAAGATTCAATCGAACTTTGATATTACCACGCAGCAATTGCATTTGTATTGGTATGACAGGCTGGAGGTAACGGGCCTAAAAGTTATTGATCCGGAAAAGAATGAAATGATTTTCATTGACCAACTCCTGGTAAACTTCCGGATTGCCCAATTAAATGAAAACAAAGAGGTGAATATCGATGCCATTTCCCTTGACTCTGCCCGGATAAACCTGGTTTACATTCGCGAGTCGGATACAACTAAAGACATCAACATAAATGAACTCATCACAGCCATCAACAAAATATTTGCGCCATCCCCTGGAAAAGCGGGTAAGAGTCCGAAAGTGAAGATTAACGAAGTAACACTTACTAATTCTTTCTTCTCGCTCCATAATCCTGATAAAGATTCTATTGCCGATGGGTTTGATCATAATCATTTTGCCCTCAAAATAGATGCTTCGGAATTGCAAAGGTTTAAGGTGATTGGCGATACGATTCAATTTGATCTTTTGGACATGATTGCTTCTGAAGTGGGGCACCATTGGCCCATTCATGAAATGAAGACATTTTTCCGGGTTTCGCAAGGGGGCATGGAATTTTTAAACCTGAACCTGAAAGCGGGAAAGAGTTTTATTGGCGATACGATTATCATGCGGTACAACAGTTTGAAAGACATGGATGATTTTATCAACAAAGTGTCTCTTCAGGCAAAACTCAAAAGTTGTTTTCTCCATCCCGATGATATTCAGTTTTTCTCTCCACAGTCCAAGCGGCTGCCCTGGCCGGTAGGGTTTTCTGGCTTGATCACCGGAAAAATAAAGCATTTCTATTACCAGGATATGGATTTACGAATGGGTAATTCCACTATACGCGGCCAGTTGGAAATGGATGGCCTGCCATCCATACGCGAAACGTTTATCAATCTGGCGGTTAGCCCCTCATCCATAGATATTAACAATTGGGAATTCGCATTGCCGGCTTTTGCATTTATCAAACTGAAACCGCTTGAGCGGTTCACCCTCACCGGCAATTACATTGGTTTCTTCAATGACTTCGTTGCTGATGGAAAAATATCCAGCAACATTGGGGAGATTGACTCTGACATCAACCTGAAAATTGATGAAAACAATTTAGAGAAATCCAGCTACACGGGCAACCTGAGTTTAATTGATTTTAATCTCGGGCGTTACATGGAAGACACAATCACTTTTCAACACATAACGTTAAACGGCAACATCAAAGGAAATGGTTTAACCACGCAAACAGCCGACTTTGTTATGCATGGCAATGTGCAGACGGTCGGCATTCTTCATTACAATTACAAAAACATTGAATCGAATGCACGGTTTACGAAGAATTTTTTTAATGGCTCTCTTTCCATTCTCGATCCTAACCTAAGCTGTTCGTTAATTGGCTCGGTCGATTTTCGAAACAAGGCTGATCTGATCAATATCCAGGCGCGCATTGACACGGCCCGGCTGAAAGCATTGGGGCTGATCCCTCAGGAATTTTCTTTTCGGTCGGACGTCACCATTCATTCCAAGGGCCTTCACCTGGATAGTCTAAAAGGTAATGCCAGCCTTTCAAACATCGACTTAAGATATAAAGAGAATTCGTTGTCCCTCGATTCTATTGCCGTTGTGTCTGCCATCAATGGCGTAAACCGTAGCCTTCAATTGAAAAGCAGCGCAGGCTCTCTCGATTTGTCGGGCAATTTCTTTTACTCTACCATGTTCCATGATTTCCAGAATATTTTTGAAGAGTTTTCTCTCAATATAAAAAACGATAAACAGGCGCTGGCCGAGTATTACCATAAAAAGGATCCGTGGGACCAGGACTACAAAGCAGATTTCCGGGCCAGGCTCACTGACATCAACCCGATTCTGAATTTTCTGAAACTGGACATGGAAGTTTCAAAAAACGTTACGGTGGACGGTGACTTTACCAATGGCTTCACCAGCATTTTCCATGCGTATAGTTCGGTGAAGGCCTTCCGGTATGCCGATAAAGTTTTCTATGACAATGAAATTGAATTTAACGGATCAAAAATTCATGATACCACCAGTGTATTAGCGATCATCACCCTCACTTCGAAAAACCAAACCATAAATAAAAATATCTCAACAAAGGATTTATTGCTGGAAGCTATTTGGAACAAAGACCATATTGATGTGGGATTCGATTTCGACCAGCAGGGGTATGACAATTCCATGCGGCTTAAAGCCGAGATTGATTTCCTGGCCGACAGCACCCGCGTTAGGATGTTACCCTCAACCATTAAAGCATTTGGTCAGGATTGGATAGTAAACCCAAAAAATTTAGTGATGTTCAAAGGCAAGGAATGGTCTATTGAACAGTTTGCTGTTAATTATCTGGGAGAGTCGGGCATGGTTCATGGAAAAATTTCTGAAGACCCGGGCAACAAACTACAGGTGCTCATAAAGAATGTAGAAATTGATTTGTTGAACTCCCTGTCCCGGGAAAAATTTGAGGGCATATTAAATGCAGACTTCACTCTGCGCAATCTGTATGGTGATTTCACTTTTCAAAATGAATTTACCATCGATCATTTCACCATCAACGATTTTTTGGTGGGCGATGTGAGTGGCTCGAACACCTGGGACCCCGATCAGGATGCATTCATCGTAAATTTTTTTATTGACCGTTTGCAAACCCGCATCGTTGATATTACCGGATTGTACAATCCCGCAGATAAACTGCAATCGGTAAACCTCACGGCCAGGCTTAACAAAACCAACCTGAAAATTGTTGAGCCCGTTATGCGCGGTTTGTTTTCTAATTGGGATGGAACAGCCACCGGTGTTTTTGATATGCGCGGCACGTTATCAAAGCCCGATATTTCGGGTGAAGCAAAAATTGAGAATGGTAAAGTAACAGTAGATTACTTGAAGACAACGTACGGGCTGCTGGGGATGATAGCGCTCAACCATAATCAAATAGCCCTTCAAAATTTAATACTTACGGATGCCTTTGGAAACAAAGGGGAAGTAGATGGTATCATAGCTCATAAAGATTTCACCAGGTTCAGAATCAACCTGGACAGCCGGTTCCGTAATTTTCAGGTGTTGAACACAACGGCAAAAGACAACAGCTTGTTTTATGGTCAGGCATATGGAACAGGTTCTCTCAATATTCTGGGGCCGTTCGATAATTTAAAAATTTCAGCTACAGCAAAAACTGAAAAGAATACACGAATGTTTATTCCTGTTTCCGGAACCAGCAGTGTTGAGCGCAGCGACTTCATCAATTTCGTGAGTTTTAAAGACACTGTAAAAAAGAAGGAGGAAGACGTGATGTTTAAAAAGAAAGAGGCTTCTAATTTTTCAATGTTGCTCAACCTCGATATTACGCCCGATGCCTACGCTGAAATTATTTTTGATTTAAAGGCGGGCGACATCATCCGGGGTTATGGCCGTGGTGATATCAAGCTCGACCTCGATACGAAAGGGGAGTTTAGTATGTTTGGGTTATATGAGTTCGATAGAGGGTTTTATAATTTTACGCTGGGCGGAGTTATCAATAAGGAATTTTCAATTAACAAAGGCAGCCGCATCAGTTGGTTTGGCGATCCGTATGCCGGTGTAGTAAATATTAATGCGGGCTATAGGCAGTTGGCATCGATTGGCCCCATTCTTTCCGATCCTACATTAGCTCAATCTCCCCAGTTGCGAAGGAAATTTCCAATTGAGGTGCAGTTGAAATTAGACGGCCCTATGCTTGGCCCACAAATTTCTTTTGACATCGTTGCGAAAGAACTGCCAGAGAGTATTGTGGTGGAAGGCAAAGCCGCACCGGTGCGCCCCAATTTTGAGTTCAATGCTTTTAAAGCCAGGCTCGATGAGCAGGAGTTGAAGAAGCAAGTATTTAGCTTGATCGTGCTCAGGCGCTTTTCCCCGCCCGATGCTTTCACCACCAGCGGAGGCATTGCCAACAGCGTGAGTGAGTTCTTGTCGAACCAATTAAGTTATTGGCTAAGCCAGGTAGATCAGAACTTAGAAGTTAATTTAGATTTAGGAACGCTGGATCAGGAAGCATTCAACACCTTTCAGTTGCGCATGTCTTATTCTTTCATGAATGGCAGGCTTCGGATAACCAGGGATGGATCGCTCTCTTCGAACCAGTTTGCCCGGTCAGAAATTGCTTCCATTGCCGGTGACTGGACGGTGGATTATCTGCTCACGCCCGATGGAAAATTTAAAGCGAAAATGTACAACCGCTCCAACTACAACACACTCTTGAATTCACTGGGGGCGCAAACTGCTGTAACAACCGGCTTGAGTTTATCGCATACGCAGAGCTTCAATGAATTTGCTGACCTGATCCGGTTAACGAGAAAACGTAAACAGGAAGCCAAACCAATTCAGCCAGACCTGGAAACTTCGGATGATGGGGAGAATTGATTTCTATTTCATGATTCGATTTTGCATCGCTGTTTTTTTTATCTCTTCAGTTTCAGCGAACGCACTGGATTCAATCCCAGTAAAAAAGCGATTGAACCTGCTCAAGTATGGAGGGCTGGCAACTTACACCGTGGGCATGATTGGCATGAATCAATTGTGGTACAGCCATTCTCCCCGCACCTCTTTTCATTTTTTTAATGATGCTGCAGAGTGGAAGCAGATGGATAAGGCAGGACATTTTTTTTCTGCTTTTCATTTAAGCAACACAACCTATCAAACCTTGAAGTGGGCAGGTTCGAAGGAAAGGAAGCGGGCAGCCATAAGTGCGCTCACTGGCTTTGCAGCGCTTTCATCCATGGAAATATTCGATGGATTTTCACGTGATTATGGCGCCTCCGTTTCTGACCTCGCGGCCAATGCCGGTGGAAGTCTTTTATTTTGGGGGCAGATGGCTGGCTGGAAAGAAATCAGGATTCGACCTAAGCTTTCTTTTACAAGAAGTTCATGGGCATCCCAAAATCCCGATCTGCTCGGCAGTAACCTGGTCGAAGAGATTATTAAGGATTACAATGGGCATACTCATTGGTTATGCGCTGACATGGACAAGTTCATCCGGTTCCCCAAATGGCTTAACCTGGCAGGCGGGTATGGAGCTAATAATATGGTGAATGCCCGCGATAGCCAGAATGCTGACCCCTACCGCCAATATTACCTGAGCATCGATTTGGATTTATCGGCCATTCAAACCCGATCTAAACTTTTGAAGGGAATAATCTTTTTCGTGAGCATGGTTAAACTTCCTGCCCCGACCCTGGAGTTTTCGAAAAAGGGAATAAAGGCGCATGCTTTATACTTTTGATTGGGCGAAACAAGAAATTATATTACCTTAGAAATCCTAAAACGATCCAACCTATGAACCTAACTGCTTTCATGAAAAAGTACTCCGATGAGATCGGAGGCCAGTACACAGATTACAACGAGTCCTTGTCGGTAATCATCATGCCGTTGTCGGGCGGACGGTTTCAAACCGTCATTGGCTCGATTAAGGAAAACGCTCTGTATAACCGCAAGTTGATAACCTTTACTTCTAAAGTCTGCGCTTTTCAACCCAACCTCGATACCCGAATGTTGCTGGAGCAGACGGCTTATTTTAATTATTGCCGGTTTGTAATTAAAGATGGCTATGTGCAAGTGGAAGCGGTTTCCCCGCTGGAGGCTGTATCGGAAGGAACCATCAAAGAAATGCTACAAGAGGTAGCCAACCTGGCCGATCAGTACGAGTTAAAATTGACGGGGACGGATATCAATTAGAAATAAAAGCTGTCGTGTTTGCTTGCGGAAGTATCCAGGCTTGAAAAAAAAATGGCAAACCGAACATCGCACCGCTACAACTGCCTACCCTTGCTGCCTTCCGGCCCTGGGGGAGTTCAGCAGGAGCTGGTCGTGCCGGTTTGCCGGGGCAAAGGTAAATTGTAAGCCACAGATTGCGCGACATAGCGCAGATTTTATTTTAGTAGAAATCACCTGCGAGTTTTTTGTAACTACCTCGCCAAGCCCTTTAGAATCAAATGAAACTCTAAAGCATTGGCTTGAGAATAGCCATTACCTTTAAGACTTTCCAAAACATCTGCTTCGAACTCAATCTCCATTAATTCCGGCTCACTACTTTTAGATACCGTTAACTGGGAGCCACTCAACCGGATAGGATCAACCTGGATGAAAATTGTATTTCCTTCTTCCTCCTTTTTAAAATACTGATAGACGATATTTGATTTCATGTTACTTGCTCTACCAGAAAAAATTCTCTCCACCCGAACATACCTTCAGCGCCTAAGGTATGAATTTGCCGAAGAAATTTTCTTTTCGTATGCCTCTAAACCGGAAGCTACCCGGTTTGTTTCGTGGCCAACACATGCCAGCATTGATGACACGAGAAAATATTTGGACTATGCCGTAAATGCCTGGGAAGCCTGTAGTGAATACTCCTTTGCGATCAGGCTGAATGATTCGAACAGGCTTATTGGTAGCATTGGTTGCCTGAATGACGATGGCAAGGTGCAGTTCGGGTATGTACTAAGCCCGGAATGTTGGAATCAGGGGTTTGCTACCGCGGCCTGTCATGCGTTATTGGTACAATTAAAATCCCTTACGAATGTTCACCGGATTTGGACCTTTATCGATTGTGATAATATTGCTTCGGGAAAAGTTTTGCTAAAAAATGGTTTGGTGGAAGAAGCCCGTCTTACGAAATGGTTCAGGTTCATCAATCAGGGAAACGAACCGCGCGATTGCATTTTTTATAGAGTGCCCGATGAATTTCTCGCCATGAATTTGGTAAGTCAATAGCCCTTTACTATACTTGCCCCGCATTACAATTTAATCCATGGGCAGAGGAGATAAAAAAACGAAAAAAGGAAAAATCTGGAAAGGTTCATTTGGCAATAGCCGGAGCCGCAAAGCCATTAAGGCAAGAATGAAAAGGGCGGTTAGCGCCAAACCCGTTGTAGCCAAAGTGGAAGCGGAACCGAAACCAAAAGCAAAGCGGGTTGTTAAAAAGAAAGAGGCGGCAGCCGAATAACATGAAGAAGGTATCAGTAATAAACGCATGGTGGTGGCAAATATCAGGTAGCGATATGTGAACAGCCTTGCATTATTAAATATTAACGAGGGCTCGCTGTTCACAGTGAGCCCTCGCTGTTTTATATGGATGGAAGATGAAGTGCACCCCTCTCCATCCCGATACTTCGGGAGGAGAGGGGCGGGGGGTGAGGACTTAACGAGGCATAGAGTAATAACAATTGATGATGTAGCAAACTATAACTTTTGAAACCGATGTTCAAAATCAAAATACAATCCCGAAAGCTACTGGCCGATACACTCACACCGGTAAATGTTTACCTTAAACTTCGTGATGTTTTTGCAGGGAGTTTATTGCTGGAAAGCTCGGATTATCACGGCCACGAAAACAGTTTATCTATAATCTGCTGCGACCCCATTGCCGCTTTCCAGGTTAAAGATGATTTGATTTCTATTTCATATCCCGATAAAATCCGGAAGGAAATTCCTGCGACTGGAGCCAACAACGTTCAGCAGGCGCTGACAGGTTTTTGCCAGTCGTTTGAAGTAGAAGGCAATCCCCCAAAAGCACCTGTTGGTATTTTTGGTTATATGAGCTACGATGCTGTTCGTTATTTTGAGGATGTTAACCTAACCATTAACAGTTCACGTATTCCCGATGTGTTATATAAAGTTTACCGGTACCTCGTGGTGATTGATCATTTCACCAATGAGCTGACGCTGATGGAAAGTGAGATGGAAGGCCTGGGCAAGGAAAGGATTGCAGGCGGACTGGAAGGCCTGGAGCAAATTATATACTCGAACCGGTTCTCCACCTTTCCCTTCAAAGCTGACGACAATGAAGCAAGCAATGTATCGGATGAAGAATACCAGGATATGGTTCGAAAGGGGATTGCCCACTGCCACCGGGGCGATGTGTTTCAAATTGTGTTGTCGAGAAATTTCAAGAGAAATTTTACTGGCGATGAGTTTAATGTTTACCGCGCCCTTCGATCGATAAATCCATCACCCTACTTATTTTATTTTGATTTTGGAAACTTCAAAATTTTTGGTTCATCACCGGAAGCTCAAATTCAAATCAAAAACGGAGTGGCATCCATTTATCCGATTGCAGGCACGTTCAGACGAACGGGCAACGATGCCGAAGATGCCGGCTCCGCAAAACGCCTGGCCGAAGACGAAAAAGAAAATGCCGAACACCTCATGTTGGTTGATCTCGCGCGCAACGACTTAAGCAGGGCTTCTACTGAAGTGAAAGTTGAAGTGTTCAAGGAGATTCAATACTACTCGCATGTTATTCACCTCGTTTCTAAAGTATCAGGAAAGATGAAAGAGAAAGGATCATCTATGAAGCTGATGGTTGATACTTTTCCTGCGGGTACGCTCTCTGGTGCTCCCAAACACATGGCGATGAACCTGATCAATCAAATCGAAAATCAGAATAGGAATTTTTACGGTGGTGCGTTGGGTTTCATCGGGTTTAATGAAGACGTTAACCAGGCGATAATGATCCGCACGTTTTTAAGTAAAGACAATCAATTAATCTCGCAGGCTGGAGCAGGCATCGTTGCCAAATCAAAACCGGAGAGTGAACTGATGGAAGTCAATAATAAATTGGAGGCGCTTAGAAAAGCAGTGAGGATGGCGGAGGGGTTGGGACGATATTAAGATTTCTATAATACTTTCAAATTTCAAATTTCAAATTCTATAATGAAAATACTGGTTCTCGATAATTACGATTCGTTCACGTACAACTTAGTTCACATTATCCGTGAACTTGGTTTTGAATTTGAAGTTCATCGTAACGATAAAATTCTTTTGTACGATGTCGATCGTTTTGATAAAATATTGCTTTCGCCCGGCCCGGGTATCCCCGATGAAGCAGGAATTATGAAGGAGGTGATCAGCAAGTACGGCCCAACCAAAAGTATCCTCGGTGTTTGCCTGGGCCACCAGGGAATTGCTGAAGTGTATGGCGCTCGTTTATACAACATCGAAAATGTTTTGCATGGTGTAACCAGCCAGGTTCAAATAAAAGATAGGAAAGCCATACTATTTCGAGGGTTACCGGAACGGTTCCGGATAACTCATTACCATTCATGGGCTGTCACACCTGAATCAATTAATGGCAACCTCCAGATAACGGCAGTCAATGATGCTGGCCTTGTCATGGCGCTGTCGCACACGCAATATGATGTTCACGGAGTTCAGTTTCATCCTGAATCGGTCATGACTGAATATGGAAAAGAAATAATGACCAACTGGTTAAGCAAGTCATGAAAGAAATTCTAAACGATCTGATCAACCATCGCTCCTTGTCCAAGGACATTGCACGCGAGGTGCTCATTAATCTGGCATCAGGCAAATACAACACCAGCCAGATGAGTGCCTTCATGACGGTCTATATGATGCGGGCAATCACGCTGGATGAACTTCGCGGCTTTAGAGATGCTATGCTGGAGTTGTGCATACCAGTAAAATTTGATTCACCCGTGATGGACGTTTGCGGTACCGGGGGAGATGGCAAGAATACATTCAATATCTCAACCCTGTCAGCTTTTGTTGTCGCGGCTGCAGGCCAGCCTGTGGCCAAGCATGGCAACTATGGCGTGTCTTCGGTTAGCGGCTCATCCAATGTGCTGGAACATTTCGGCTATAAATTCACTAACAACATTGATTTGCTGAGAAAGTCATTAGATGAGGCGAATATTTTTTTCATGCATGCTCCGATGTTTCATCCGGCCATGAAAAACGTTGCACCGATCAGGAAAGAACTTGGCGTGAAAACATTTTTTAACATGCTCGGCCCGATGGTTAACCCTGCCTTTCCGCCTCGCCAGTTAGTGGGTGTTTTTAATCTTGAATTGGCCCGGCTTTATGGTTACTTATACCAGGATTTAAAAAAAGATTTTGTTGTGCTTCATGATTTGCAGGGCTATGATGAGATTTCTTTAACGGGCCCTTTCAAAGTGTTTACCAATCAAGGCGAACGGATTTTAGAACCTGCTGATCTTGGACTAAAAGAAATAAACCCAGCGGATATCAAAGGGGGGGCCACCGTTGAGGAATCGGCCAATATTTTTATGAAAGTGCTGAGCGGAGGGGGTAATGATTCTCAAAACGCTGTTGTGGCAGCCAATGCAGGCATGAGCCTTTATGCAGGAGATCAAACTCAGAAAATTATTCCAGCTGTGGAAAAAGCAATGGACACATTGAAGGCAGGAAAGGCGTTGGCATGCTTTAAAAAATTATTGTCGATTCAATCCTGAAGCATGAATATTCTCGATGAGATTGTCGTGTATAAAAGGAAAGAGGTTCAGGAGAATCTAAAGAGTCATTCTCTAAAAGAATTGGAACGGAGTAAACACTTTAACCGCAAAACTATTTCCTTGATGCAAAGTGTATTGGATAAAAACAGGCATGGGATTATAGCAGAAATAAAAAGAAAATCGCCATCGAAGGGAGTGATCAATCACAATGTTTCTATCGAAAGAATTTCAAAAGGCTATCGCGAGGCAGGGGCTTCAGCCATTTCTGTTTTGACTGACTCAAAATATTTCGGTGGCAGTAATGAAGATTTAAGAACAGTGAGAGAATTGAATGATTGCCCAGTCCTGAGAAAAGATTTCATTATCAGTGAGTACCAGGTTGTGGAAGCGAAATCTATCGGTGCCGATGCAATTCTGTTGATTGCAGCCGCCCTTCCGGTGGATGAATTGAAGTCCTTATCAAAACTGGCAACTTCTCTTGGACTTGAAATTCTTCTTGAAGTACACAATGAAGAAGAGTTGGTAAATACCCAGGAAGTTAATGCCGATTTGATTGGGGTGAACAATCGCAACCTCCAAACATTTGAAGTCTCACTCGATGTTTCCAGAAAATTGATTTCCCAAATCCCAAAAGAGGTAACTGCCGTTTCAGAAAGTGGAATTGAAAACCCGGCAACAATAAAAAAGTTAAAAACTTTAGGGTATTCCGGATTTTTGATCGGGCAGTATTTTATGCAAGCCGAATTTCCTGAAATAGCTTGTCGTGACTTTATTGAAAAGCTACGCGTATGAAATTAAGACTTAAGGTTTGCGGCATGAGAGACCCGGCTAATATTCTTGAGGTGGCATCGCTCAATCCGCACTATATGGGCTTCATTTATTACAGCCAATCTCCCCGGTTTGTGAGTAACAATTTTCAAGTACCGGAAATAAGCAGTTCAATAAAACGTGTGGGAGTTTTTGTGGATCATCCAATCGATTTTATTCTGGCCGAAGTGAACATGAATAAGCTGGACGCAGTTCAATTGCATGGCGATGAATCTCCTGAATTATGCGCTCAGATTAAATCCAAAGGAATCCAAGTAATCAAAACCTTTTCGGTTGATCAGGATTTTAATTTTTCAATAACAGGAAATTATCACGGAATTGTTGATTTTTTTCTTTTTGATACCAAAGGAAACAATTACGGTGGCACAGGGCGCAAGTTCGATTGGGCAAGGCTTGATGAATACACTCTTTCAACTCCGTTCTTTTTAAGTGGTGGGTTATCGCAAGAAAATATTTTGCAAATCGCCACCATCAAAAATCCAGTTCTGTTTGGCCTTGACTTGAACAGCGGTGTTGAGGAATCTCCCGGAATCAAAAGCAAATCGCGAATAGAGAAAGTCATTCAATTACTAAACGAAATCAACTGATATGAGCCAATTCAAGGTCAACGAAGCAGGTTACTATGGTTCATTTGGTGGAGCTTTCATTCCCGAAATGCTCTATCCTAATGTAGAGGAATTACGAGTGAATTATTTGTCTATTATTAATTCAGCATCCTTCAAAAAAGAATTTGATCATTTGCTTCAAACCTATGTAGGCAGGCCAACCCCGCTTTATCATGCTCAAAGGCTTTCTGCCCGATACAAAGCAAAAATTTATTTGAAGCGTGAAGATCTCTGCCACACCGGGGCGCACAAAATCAATAATACTATCGGTCAGATTTTATTAGCTAAGGCATTGGGCAAATCAAAAATTATTGCTGAAACGGGGGCCGGCCAGCATGGAGTAGCTACGGCAACAGTTTGCGCGCTTATGGGAATGGAGTGTATTGTGTATATGGGAAAGCTGGACATGGAACGGCAGCGCCCCAATGTAGAACGCATGCGCATCCTCGGCACTACGGTAGTTCCGGCACTCTCGGGCAACATGACTTTGAAGGACGCCACCAATGAAGCCATGCGGCATTGGATTAATCATCCTACTGATACTCATTACATCATCGGTTCTGTTGTTGGTCCTCATCCTTACCCGGACATGGTGGCGAGATTCCAATCGGTTATCAGTGAAGAAATAAAAAGCCAATTGATTGTAGAGCAAGGTCATCCCAATCCTGACTATGTGATTGCCTGTGTTGGAGGCGGCAGTAATGCGGCCGGTGCATTTTATCATTTTTTGGATGAGGAACACGTAAACCTGATTGGTGTGGAGGCAGCGGGATTGGGACTTGATTCCGGTGAGAGTGCTGCCACCACAGCATTGGGCAAGATTGGAATTCTTCATGGAAGTAAATCCCTCCTCATGCAAACAGAAGATGGACAAGTGATTGAACCCTACTCTATTTCGGCAGGGCTGGATTATCCTGGCATCGGTCCTATGCATGCGCACTTGTTTCAGACGAAGCGTGCTGAATTTTTAAATGCCACCGATGATGAAGCGATGAACGCAGGAATTGAATTGAGCCGGTTGGAAGGAATAATCCCCGCCATCGAATCAGCGCATGCTCTGGCTGCTTTAAAGAAAATTCAATTTGACCCTGATGATGTGGTGGTGATTAATTTAAGTGGGAGGGGAGACAAGGATTTAGAGTCATACATTAAATGGGGGAAGTATTAACCATGGTGCAAAAACATTACTCTGGCCATATCAGCCCGAGCTTGTCGAAGGCGATCATAACATTGGCACTCATTTTCATTGGTTGCCAGCAATCCAAAAACGATTCATTGGAGGCTTTGAATTACAAAAACGAAATGGATGCATGGCACCAAAAACGAGTGGATCGGCTGCTTGGGCCCTACGGTTGGGTAAATGTCAGAGGCCTTTTTTGGTTGAAAGAAGGAATAAATTCATTTGGTTCAGGAAAGCAGAACGACATTGTTTTTCCAGAAGGAAAGATTGCAGATAAAGCCGGCTTCTTTGTACTCCGCGACAGCACTGTCTCAATGCAGGTACTTCCTGATGAGAAAGTTTTATCTGATAATGTGCCTGTCAATTCATTAGTAATTTTTAAACCGGACACCACACGGCCCAAAGTATTGCAAGCCGGTTCATTGCAGTGGTTTGTGATCAAGCGAAGCGATAAAATTGGTATTCGCCTTCGTGACTTGGAAACAGAAAACCTGCAGAGCTTCAAAGGCATTGAGCGCTTCGATTCCGACATTACGTGGAGGATCAACTCTAAGCTCACTGTTCAGCCCGGCAAGAAAGTTGAAATAGCTAATGTACTGGGTCAAACTTACATTAATCCAGTAAAGGGAACCTTATCTTTTACGATTGATGGAGAAGAATATCAGTTAGACGCCATTGATGAGGATGGTAAGTTGTTCATCATTTTTGGTGATGAAACTAACGACAAAACAACGTACAGCGCTGGCCGCTATCTCTATGCCAGTATGCCGGAGGGTGACGTTGACGTGATGTTGGATTTCAACCAGGCCATTAATCCACCCTGCGCTTTCACAGAATTTGCAACCTGCCTTCTTCCGCCAAAGCAAAATATATTACACATTGAAGTATCAGCAGGTGAAAAAGCATATCACTGAATAAATTTCCATGAACCGGATTCAACAGTTATTTGAAAATAAATCTTCCGGAATTCTTTCTGTGTTTTACACAGGGGGATTCCCTCAACTGAACAGTACCATTGAAATTGCAAAGGCACTGCAGGCAGCAGGAGTTGATTTGATTGAAATCGGAATTCCATTTTCCGATCCGGTAGCCGATGGCCCGGCCATTCAGGAGAGTAACAAAACTGCACTTCAAAATGGAATGAACCTCAAGCTCCTGCTCAGGCAAGTAAAAGAAATCCGGAAAGAAGTATCCATACCAATTATTTTAATGGGCTATATGAATCCGGTGCTTCAATACGGAGTGGAACGATTTTGTTTTGATTGTACTTCTGCGGGCGTTGATGGTTTGATCCTTCCGGATTTGCCGTTGGAGGTTTATCAAGCTGAGTACCGGGCTATCTTCGAACATGCTGGATTAGCAAACACGTTTTTGGTTTCGCCCACTACTTCGGAAGAGAGAATAAGATTTATTGATGAACTATCTCATTCTTTCATTTATGCAGTCTCGGCTTCAAGCACAACAGGAGCGAAAAGTGATTTTAGTGACGACCAGATTAAATACTTTGAGAGAATTAAATCAATGAATCTTACAAGTCCATTTTTAATTGGTTTTGGAATTTCCAACCATAGCACCTTTCAAACTGCTTGCCGGTTTGGAAGCGGAGCAATTATAGGAAGTGCATTTGTGACCATGCTAAAGAACTCAACCGATATTGGCGATGATGTTGAAAGTTTTATAAAGGCCTTAGACAGATCGAGTGATAAAGCGAGTGAGAATTAAAGGGCAACAGTAGAAGTGTAGCTTAGGCCTTCATATACTTCTCTGCAAACTCTTCTGCACCTATCACCTCTTCTTTTGCAAAGAAGAAATCGTCTGCATCTTCAGTTACGATGCACGTACATCCGGCCTGAACAGCTGAGTAATACTCGATCCCATCTTCGAAATCGTTGACCTGCTTATTTTTAAGGGCCTGGGAAACAATGCTCTCATCGATAGCTGAAATTGAAATATTTTCTGCTACCAACCCAATCTTCTTCTTGGCCATGGCTCGGCCATGTTTCTTCTCGGCAAAGTAGAATGCAATGGCCAGACAAATGGGGGAAGTAAAAATTCGAAACCGGCTCGAAGGACTTATACTTAAGATTCGTGATGAGTATTGATAAAGCGGATACTCTTTGTTCAAAACCGAAACCAGGATGTTGGCATCAAGGAAAACGTTCATTTACGAGATTTATAGAATTCCTTTTTCATAGCCCTGCGGCTGCGTGCTTTTGATTTGTATTCAACAGCACCTTCCGATACCTGACTTACCCATTCGGCTATCGGAAAATCTTCTATTGATTTATAATTGCCTGTAGTCATTTTTTTATAAATCATTTCGGTGAGTCTGGACAGACTAATATTATTAGCGTCAGCAAATTTCTTTGCCTTTTCAATAATTGATTCTTCAAAACTCATGGTTATCTTGACATCCATATAGCAATATTTTATACGGCAAATATAAAATAGTTATACGTATCAAACACATTGTTGTTAAAGATTTTTTTTGATATTCTTTATATTTGACCTGAAATGATGGGTTTCAAGGCTTACCGGAAGATTACCTCAGTCAACATTAACCATCCTTTTTCTCCCTTCCCGGAATGCCAGGCCGGTAATTTAGAAACTGTAGTAGCAACAATTTTAAAGTTCAAGTATTGACCCTTGACAGAGAGAATTACCGCATCAACTGAATTAGGTTCATATTTTATTGGTTGTTCAGGTTTAACTGTCTGAAGTAATTGAAGGTTGGCTGCATTGTCACCGCCCCACACTTCAACCTGTTGAGGAGGCATAAGATATGAACCAATATTTTTATTATAAATCAAGGTGATTTCCCTGACCGATGCCGACTTTTCAAAATTGAATGTGGCTTCGAATTTCGCTTCCCGGAAGCCCAGCCAATTGCCATCCCGGTAATTATCAACATCGCCCAATTGATCATCGATTAAAGTGGCAGCGCCTTTAGCTTTATAATCTTTATTGGGTGTGGAGAGCAATTTAGCCTGGATGGGCTTGACTCCCTTTGTGAAGAAATGATATTCCAGTTCATTGCTTTTAAGCCAGCCATCTTTTGTTGCAATTGCTTTCAAAATAGTTTGGTTGCTGATATTGAGTGGTTGAGAATACGAATTGCCATCAGTAGAGTCTGGTGAGCTGCCGTCAAGGGTGTAACGAATTATAGTTCCGGGAAGATTGTGTTTTAATATTATTGGATCACCGTTGCCCACTAAAAAGTTTTCATTTTTAAGAATCGGTGAGGTCAGTTTCAGTTTCTCATTTTCATCAGGCACGAAGCCTTGATTCCAAATAATGGTTGGAGACTTTCCTCGTAGTGCCTCGACATCCTTTTGATTAACCGGTGTATTCCAGAGGTAAACTTCTTGAAGACTTTTCATTCCTGAAAGTTTTTTCATCCCCTTACTTGTAACTTTTGTGCCTGTTAAAGACAGCTTGCTAAGTTTGTTTAGAGATACTAACCTATCAATGGATTGATCAGTGATTTTAGTGTTATTCAGGTTCAGGATTTCAAGATTGTTGAATTGAGAGAGGAACCTGATATCATCATCTTCAACCGGCATTCCGGATAAATTGAGTTCAACCAATTGCGATTTAATATCAGATAGTTCTTTCAGGTATTGTGATTTGTAAAACTGCGCCAGGTAAAAATTAGCTTTGACTGCCGGTACATCCACAGCCAGTTGAGAAACATTCCTGAAGGGTGTATTTAACTTTTTGATTTTATCGTTTGAAGCAAAATCAAAATCATATTGCTTTAGTTTTGGTTTCTGATAAGTTCTTAAAACCTGATTGGAAATGATTTTGAAACTGTCAGTTTCAGGGTAAGAATCCCACAGTTTACTGAACTCTGCTCCCTGTGAAATCCAGGTTTCCAGCAGGTGTATCTCATTTGCGCTGAGTTGTGGTTTGCCGGATGGTGGCATGTGATCTTCATCATCCATGTTCAGATGAATTCGTTTTATCATCTCACTCTCCCACGGCTTTCCTGGAATAATGACCATTCCATCTTCACCACCTTTCAAAATGTTGACTTCATCAGTTAATATCAGTCCTCCCTTTTTCTTTTTTGGATTGTGGCATGATGAGCATTTTTTTTCAAACACCGGGGCGATAGCCTTCCCGAAAGCAGTAAGAGAATCGGCCTTGATCCCTTTACTATCATTCCCCATCATTGGAGCGAACACGTAATTTTCTCCATGGGTCAATGTCGCACCATTGTGTCCAACTATAATAATCAGAAGAAATCCAGTACTTATCAGCACATAAAATGCCTTTGGAAAAGATTTCTGGATAGGGATGGCGATGGCGATGAGCAATCCCAATGATATACTAAGCAGCACTCCATAGTTCAGGTGGCGGTTAAGAATTGTTTCATCATAGCCGCCTTCCCGCGAAAGCGCAACTCCCATCAAAGCGGTGATTACTGTAGAGATGGCCGTAAGACCAAGAATAAACCGGTAAGATTTATGAAATGATTTTTTTTTGAATTGATTTTTAATGAGAAGAACCACAACCGCCAACACAAAAAAACCGATAGGCAGGTGAAGCAACATGGGGTGCATTCTCCCAAAGGATTGCATCCACACCGGGATAACCAGCTTTTCAGAGAAAAACCAAAAGAATATCAGGAGGCCATTGAGACTAAAGATCAGGTAGGAGAGGACGCGATAAAATTGCTTCATCAGAAACTACGCCAGGATCGGTTCAACAACTTTTCCGCTCACATCGGTAAGCCGGTAGCGCCTGCCTAAATGTTTATACGTGAGCTTTTCGTGGTTGAGCCCCATGAGATGTAAAATAGTAGCATGAAAATCATTTACATGAACAGGGTCTTGAATGATATTGTATCCAAATTCATCAGTCTCGCCATATACCATTCCAGGCTTTATGCCGCCACCCGCCATCCAAATAGAATAGGCGCGCGGGTGATGATCACGGCCATAATTATCCTTTGTTAAAGTGCCCTGGCAATAATTTGTCCTTCCAAATTCTCCGCCCCAAATCACGAGAGTTTCATCCAGTAATCCACGCTGTTTCAAATCCATAACCAACGCAGCCGAAGCACGATCGGCATCCTTGGCCTGTCCCGGCATTTCGCCAACCAGGTTGCCATGTTGATCCCACCCCTGATGATAGAGTTGCACAAACCGAACGCCTGCTTCCGACAGTTTTCTGGCGAGTAAAGCGTTGGCAGCAAATGTTCCGGGTACTAAACATTCCGGGCCGTACATTTTTATAATATGATCGGGCTCTTTAGCCAGGTCAGTTAATTCAGGAACACTGGATTGCATTCGGTAAGCCATTTCATATTGTTGGATGCGTGTTTGAATTTCAGGATCTCCAAAATTTTCAAAACTAAGGCTGTTCAATTCTGAGAGATTGTCAAGCATTCGTCTCCTGCCTGCTTTATCAAGGCCAGCTGGATCATTTAGATAAAGTACGGGTTCTTCCCCGCTGCTGAATTTTACACCCTGGTGAATGCTGTCAAGAAAACCATTCGTCCAAAGTTTATCGTACACGCCTTGCCCGTTGCCTTTTCCTCTTGAGAGAAGAACGCAGAATGCCGGAAGGTTTTTATTTTCACTGCCGAGGCCGTAGCTCAGCCACGCGCCCATGCTTGGCCGGTTGCCTTGTTGCGCGCCAGTCTGCATAAAGGTCAGGGCGGGATCGTGATTGATGGCTTCGGTGTGCATTGACTTTACAATGCAAATCTCATCGGCAATTTTGGCAATATTGGGAAACAGGTCACTTATCCATGCACCCGATTTTCCGTATTGATTGAATTTAAAGTATGAGCCCACCATGGGGAATTTTGCCTGGCCTGAAGTCATGCCTGTAAGGCGTTGGCCCATCCTTACAGAAGCAGGCAATTCTTCACCAGCACGTTTAATCAACATGGGTTTGTAGTCGAAACTTTCTAATTGCGATGGCGCCCCGTTCTGGAACAAATAGATAATGCGTTTCGCTTTAGGTGCGAAATGAGAAAGACCAAGCGCTTGAATGTCTTCTTCCTTCGATGAAAATAAATCAGGGATCAGTAAAGAGCCTAATGCAACACTGCCAATTCCTGCCCCAAGTTTTCCGAGGAAGTGTCTT
>JAYUHI010000058.1:0-2497 GCA_043767095.1 Bacteroidota bacterium | reverse complement strand
ATCGTTCCGGCCCAGCCAGATTTTCCTTACCACCGGAATAAAAAAGATTTTATTCTTGTCCCCCTCGCTATCCTTACTAAAGTATCAAGCGAAGTATTACGAAATAAATATGATCGTAGTCTTTCCATAGACGAAATCGCAGCGCTTGACCGGTATACTATAAACGGTTTCGACCGTGGCGCAACGTATAACTGGAGCACCACATGGGAAAAAGTAAGCGATGTGCCTTCCCTGATCATACCTTTCTTCCCCATAGCCCTGGGTGTGCCGATGATAAAGAATAAAAAATACAACAACGCCCTGACATTAGGATTAATGTACGTTGAAGTTTCAATATTCAGAACGGGCATTACCGGCTCGACAAAATCCCTCACCGGGCGCATCCGTCCCTATCTTTACAACACCTCCTTTACTCTCCAGGAGCGATTCGACTTACAAAAAGATTCGCCAACAGCAACATCATCATTCATTTCGGGCCATGCTTCAAATGCATTCGCCTTTGCGGTATTCTTCTCAAAAACCTTTACGGATATTTATGGGAAGAATACCTGGAGCAAAATAATCTGGAGTGGTTCGCTAATCCTAGCCACCACAACGGCAGTTGCCAGGGTAAAAGCTGGAGTTCACTTTCCCACAGATGTTATTGCGGGGGCTCTTGTTGGAAGTGCAATCGGCTATGCCATCCCGGTATTGCACAAAGTAAATCCCGAAAAACTTAGCCTCTCCATATTGCCTGGTTATTTCATGATGGCATATACATTATAAATCCCTCGACACTCTTACCTGTTACATCACCCGGATTGAGTGTGACTCGCTGTTAATATTTTATCCCCTCGTCAATAACTGAAGTTCATCCATGAACACGAAAAGAATCTGAACCGTGTTCATGTTGCTCAATGCCGTTTAAGTAAATCCTTTTTCCACCTCTCAAATCCCTTTGTACACTGCACATTAATTGATGGGCATCTCTAAAAACTCTGCTTAACCTTCTCCATTTGGAGAAGGATAAAGGATGAGGTAATGAAAAGCAAGGTTTTTAGAGATGCCCTGATTAAACAAAACTATACCATGAAGAAAATATTTTTACTACCGGTTTTTCTTTTCATTCTCCAGCCTTGGTTTGTGTCAACAAGAACCAAAGCCCTCGCGCAGGAAACTTTTCCCCGAAACGATGTGAAAGATCAACGGGCGGGGGCAATTGCCTTCACCAATGCAACCATTTTTATCAATTCAACAACTAAAATTGAGGGCGGCACACTTCTCATCCGCGATGGCAAAATTGAGAAGTCCGGGCTCTCCCCCTTAGGGGGCCGGGGGGTCGGCTTGGTTGTACCGGCAGGTTATACTATCATCGACTTGAAAGGAAAATTCGTTTACCCATCCTTTATTGATTTGAACACCAGCTATGGCCTGCCTAAAGTTGATCTGCCGCAGGGAAGCGGAGGTTTTGGCGGAGGACCGGAACAAATCCAAACCAAAACGAAAGGCGCCTTCAGTGATAACCAGTCAATCAAATCTGAGTACAACGCTTCCGCGGAATTTACAGCGGACAGCAAGACTGCGGAGAAATTCAGGGCAGCGGGTTTCGGATCAGTACTCACGTTCAGGCCTGATGGCCTGGCCAGGGGAACATCGGCCTTAGTAACGTTGGGCGATGAGCGCGATAATGTGACTGTTCTTAAAGACAAAGCTGCTGCACACTATTCGTTCAACCGTGGCACCTCACGCCAAAGCTACCCCACTTCGCTCATGGGTTTTATAGCCCTGCTTCGCCAGACTTACTTAAATGCCGATTGGTATTCGAAGCAAACGAACAAAACTTTTAAGGATTTGAGTTTGGAAGGTTGGACAGCCTCGCAAAACCTTCCGCAGATTTTTGAAGCGAACAGTTGGATTAATGATTTGCGTGCCGATAAACTGGGTGATGAGTTTGGCAAACAATACATTATCCGCGGAGGCGGGGATGAGTATCAACGCATCGCTGAAGTAAAAGCGACCAACGCTCCGCTAATCATTCCCATTAATTTTCCTGATGCTTACGATGTGGAGGACCCCTTCGATGCCGAACGCACCAGTTTAGCCGAGATGAAACATTGGGAGTTGGCGCCCACCAATCCCGGAGCATTGGAGAAAGCCGGAATTGAATTTGCCATCACATCCGACAGGCTGAAAGAAAAAACCGACTTGATGAAGAATCTGCGAAAGGCCATTCAATATGGTTTGTCAGAAACTGCTGCATTAAAATCATTAACCGAAACACCGGCCAAATTGCTTGGACTCCAAAATAAAATAGGCAGCCTGAACAACGGCCTCGAAGCTAACTTCATTATTTCATCGGGCAATTTGTTTGATGAAGAAACGGTGATCAACGAAAACTGGATTCAAGGCAAACGGTACAGTACAAAAGACGATGCGCCTGATTACAGTGGAAAATATAATTTAACCATCGGTGGTAAGACCTACACGATGGAAGTCAGCGATAAGCCTGGAAGCCATA
>JAYUHI010000057.1:0-14077 GCA_043767095.1 Bacteroidota bacterium | reverse complement strand
ACGGATTATTGATGAGTGAGCCATTTTACCTTGCATTTCAGAGGCATATTGCAAGGGCTAAGTCTCTAACAACAAAGGGCTTGAAAGTCTTTCAGCAGGCCCTAAATAGAAATGAGGAACTCCGCTCGCTACAGATACTTCGATCTGCCCTGGCTTATGGAACTTTCATTTACGGAGAGTAATATGCTCAATGCCGTTGTGCGAGCTTTTCTGAACCACTTGCCCGAGATGTTAAACAATGTGCAATTGGCGGTAAACGAAAGTTCGCCATCCAAGCTTACCGAGGCCATAGAAAAAGTAAGTTCGGTTGCCTCGCTTTTCACCCGCAAGGATTTCAGTCATCGGTTTTTAGTCATGACAACTTCAGATGGAGGGCAGTTGTCTCCATACACAGTAGCCCGGGTAAATTCTATGCTTGTTGAATTAGAAGCACTTCAAAATGAAGTAAAGAGTTATGAAAAAACCGAACTATATTGTGAGCGCAAACCCTTAGTCTGAACAAAAACAGGACGATCTAATTCATCGAAAATGAAAATCAGTTTTATAGTAGATGGTGACAAAGAGTTTTTAAGCTTTGCTGAACGCCACCTCACGATCTTTGGATACCAGGTATATTCATTTACCAGCCCCGATGAATTTCTGGCTTCGCTCAGGTTAAGACCTGAATTAATTATTCTGGGCGACCAATTGGGAGACCGCCAAATTGTGTTGAACAGCATTCGCAAGGCGAGAACCACTCTTTCCAGTGCCATCATTATTCAGGTTGCCGTGCCGGATGACGCCATCAATGCCGCAAGTTCAATCAAGGCCGGTGCCTCGGAATTTATAGAAAGGAACAGTGCCACTTTTGTGAGACTTCGCACCAGCCTTGACCTGCGGGAAGCGAAAGACAAAAAAGGCGTAGGTTCTATAATGAGTAATTTAAAAAAGGTCTTTATCGGATAGTTACTTATCATTTAAGCCCTAACTTAGGATTCTAAATTCCTTCTATGGGCAAAGCAATCATCGGAAGTTTTGAAGAATTTGAGCAGTACAATGGCAAAACTATTGGCGTGTCTGATTATTTTAGAATCACCCAGGAGCAAGTCAATCAATTTGCTGACGCCACCCTTGATCACCAATGGATTCACACCGACCCCGAGCGGGCGTTAAAAGAAAGTCCTTTCAAAACACCTATTGCCCACGGCTATCTCACCCTCAGTCTCATCCCTTTCTTTTGGGAACAGATTGCCGATGTTCGTAACCTGCGCATGATGGTGAACTATGGTATTGAAGACCTGCGTTTCAACCAACCAGTGCCTGTTAATAGTGAGGTGCGCATGAGGGTTGATATGCTTAACATCATTAACCTGCGGGGCGTTACCAAAGTGGAATTACATGTGGTGCTTGAAATAAAAGGAAATCCAAAGCCTGCCTTTAATGGCACATTAGTATTCCTTTATCATTTCCACAAATAAACTTCAGTCAACGGAAAGGATTTTAAACTCCACTCTCCGGTTCAGTTTTTTTCCTTCTTCTGTTTTATTTGATGCGATGGGTTTGCTCTCGCCATAGCCCACTCCGGTAATACGCCTTGCATCAACTCCCTTATCAACGATATAATTTTTAACGCGCGTAACCCGGTCGCGGCTCAATTTCAGATTCAGGGAAGACTTGCCGGCATTATCGGTATGGCCACTCAACTCTATTTTAACTTTAGGATTGGTTTTCAGAAATTCAATCACCATTTCGAGTTCGTCATTGGAATCAACTAACAATTCTGCGCTGCTTTGTTTAAAGAAAACATTCCGGAGGTTGATTGAAATGCCAATGGCAACAGGCTGCAATTTAAAATTGATTTCCACTTTCCGGACTGATTGATTGGAGAGGTCAACTTTATCGAACAAACCGATAAAGCCTTCTGATTCAACGCGAATGTTGTAATGTGCATTTGCATTGAGATTGACTTCGTAACTTCCTTCAACATTTGATGCGGTTGAAATAATTGAAGTTCCATGTAGCGTGATGGTAGCTGCAACTCCCTGATTGGTTAATGTGTTCGTTACTCTTCCAAAAATCCTTATCAGTCCGGTATCTTCTGTCGATGGCTTTGTAACAGCCATGATCGTAGTATCTACGGCTTCACCATTGCCCATCATGATCTCGCGTATGTCGCCATACCCATCACTGTTATGAGTGGAGGTAAAATAAATGTGCTCAGCAAATGGATGATAGAACAATTCCTTTCCTGGTGTATTGATTGACTTGCCTAAATTTTTTGGTGGTGACCAGTTCTGCCAGGTGTCATCAAGTCTTTCGGCAGACACTACATCGAAACTCCCGAAGGCCGTTTCATGATTGGTTGAAAAGAAAATAGTCTTTTTGTCGTGACTCCACCAGGGGCTCAGTTCTTGCTGGCTAGAGTTAATCTCTGTTCCTAAGTTTTTAGGCTCCGACCATTGATCACCATTTCGAAAACTAATATAAATGTCTTCGTTCCCATAAGTATCTCTGGATTCAGCAGAAAAAATAAAAATGCTCTTGTCTGGAGTTATGTATCCACCTGTAGCAATGCTTTTATTCTGAAAATAAGGAACGGTTTCATTTCGCGGCAACGACCAACCTGTTGAGGTCTTCCTGCTCACCGAAATACCCTGGCTTGCGGCTGCTTCGCCACTGGCGGAGTAGTGGCCATACAAAAACATTTCCGATCCATCGGCAGAAAAGCCTAACACTGCATTATACCCCCCATTGTTAATCAACCCTTTGGCAAGGGTAGGAGCAGACCACTTGCCATCCTGAAACTGAGAAACCCAAATATCGCCAACATCGCGTTTAGCGGAAACATTTAAAGGGTGGTTGCCAATGGTGAAGTACAATGATTTTCCGTCAG
Source organism: Bacteroidota bacterium (assembly GCA_043767095.1). Lineage (GTDB taxonomy): Bacteria > Bacteroidota > Bacteroidia > Cytophagales > Cyclobacteriaceae > ELB16-189. Next base: position 11,205 of record JAYUHI010000057.1, on the reverse strand, counting down.
GGGTAAGGATTGGATTTTGCTCATCGTAGGATGAGTTTAACTGCGCGAACAAACGGGTTGATACAAAATATAAGATGATAAGACCTCTGAGCATCAGGTAAAAATAATCATTTACTCACCCAAGTATTGCCATTGATAGTGAACCGCCACGGCAGAACGGCATCCTTTCCTTTGAAGTTCATTCCTATTCGGGCAGACGTATTAATTTGGTTTGGCTTTATGATAACATTCCGGTCTTCTATCCAAACTGTGGAGCCCGTGAGGTCTTCCAGATTATGGTTTCTGGTTATGCCTAATGCCCTGGCGAGTTTGCCGGGGCCGGAGGTTATCCGTTTTGAATTTATTGTTTGATACCGCTTCATCATGATATCAAGTCCATCTATTGGCTCTAAAGCGCGGATCAGCACGGCCTCGGCAATTCCTTTCTGGTTGGTTACAATGTTAAAAAGTTCATGCACGCCATAGCATAGGTAAACATAACTCACGCCACCGTTTTCAAACATGGCCGCATTGCGGTTGGTTTTTTTGTGATTGAAAGCATGGCAGCCACGCTCCATCCAGGAGTACGCCTCGGTTTCCACGATCTTCCCCGAAGTAATCCCTTCCGGTAAATCAGACACCAAAAATTTACCTAAAAGCGATTTGGCAATTTTCACAACATCATCGCCCCGGTAAAAGGAAGGCTTAAGTTTTTTTGACATAGTATTAGCTGAACGCAAAGAACAGTTGGCGAATGGCAATTGACAATTTATTGGGATAAAGATTGTCATCCATTTGTCAATTGCTTATTGCCATTTGACAATTTCTGACTTAGTTTCGCCCCACAATAAAAACCAAAAAGTTAAATCAACTATGAAAAAATTAATTATCGTTATTCTGATTGCCGTTTGCTTTATGGCAGAGGCCCAGATTCAAACACCTGCGGGCAGCCCGGCTGCTTCAGTAACCACTGTGGTGGGATTGACCGATGTTAAAATAACCTATTCGCGCCCCAGAATGAAAGGCCGCAAAATTTTTGGAGAAGGTGCCGACTACTTGGTTCCCTTCGGAAAAATCTGGAGAACCGGGGCTAACAACGGAACCCGCATTACCTTTTCGGATGATGTGAAAGTGGAAGGAACTGCTATTCCGAAAGGTGAATATTTAGTATTTACCTGGCCCGGTGCCACCGAGTGGACGGTGAGCATTTACAAAGATTTGAATGCTGGCGTTAACGATTACAAGCCCGAAAATGACGCTGCCCTCTTCAAAGTAAAATCAGAAAGACTAACCGAGCGGGTAGAAACTCTCACCATGAACATTGCAGACATTGCAGATAACAGCGCGTCAGCTAAAGTTCAGATTGCCTGGGAAAATACTTCGGTGAAATTTTCGGTTGTTGTTGACTTTGATACCAAGGTGATGAAGAGTATTGAGGCTGGAACCAAAGTAAGCCCGAATGCATACTCGGCTGCAGCCAGTTATTATTTTGAAAACGGAAAGGATTTGAAACAGGCGCTTGAGTGGGTTACTTTGGCCTGTAACGCCAACCCCGATGCGTACTGGAACCTGCTTACCAAAGCCAAAATTCAAAAAGCCCTGGGTGATAAGCCAGGAGCTATCGCATCATCAAACCTGAGTCGTGCGGCTGCCGAGAAGGCAAAAAATGCAGACTACTTAAAAATGAATGATGATTTGATGAAGACGTTGAAATAGTCCCTGCTTGCTGGTTTCCAGTTGCCAGTTGCCAGTTGCCAGTTGCCAGTTGCCGGTTGCCTGTAACGTGTAACTGGCAACCGGTAACTGGTCCCGAAGTTTCGGGACTATTTTTTACTGTTGAGATTCATGATCAGTTGAACCATCAACCCCAGCCCCACCACTATCCCACACCCGATATAGTTGTAATGCAGAAACGCCACCGCATCCCTTTCAAAGAAATACAAGTATAGAATAACCGATTCGCCCACAATGCCTGCAAAGAACACGGCAGTTGATTTGATAAACTTGATGTAAAAGGCGCTGAGGAAAATTCCAAGGATTGATCCATAAAAAAGAGAGCCAACAATGTTCACAAACTGAATCAGGTTCTCTGCCTGGTTGGCGATGTTGGCAAAACCCATCGCAAATATGGCCCACATGATGGTGAAGGCGCGTGAATATTTCACATAATGAACGTCTGATGCAGAAGGATTAATAGATCGTTTATAAATATCCACCATAGTGGTTGAGGCAAGGGCATTTAGCTCAGAAGCGGTGGATGACATTGCGGCCATAAAAACAACGGCCATCAAGAGTCCGATAACTCCGTGCGGCAGATAGTCCATCACAAAATTGATGAACACATAATCCTTGTCGAGGGTGTTGGCGCCTGGAATTTCTTTGACTATTAATTCTTTTGCAGTAGCCCTAATCTTTTTTTCTTCCGCAGAAAGTCTTTGCCATTGCTCCCTGGTCTCAGCAACTTTAGCTGCATCATTAGCCTTTAATGCATTTGATAAATTCAATGCTGTGCTGGATTTCTCCTGATAGACGGACGAATAATCGGATTCAACTTTTTGAAATGGCGCTGGGTTGATCGCCTTTGCCTGATTTAACAAAGTCTGGTTATGAAAAACAGGAGGTTGAACAAATTGGTAAAACACAAATACCAATATTCCAATGTACAGAATAATGAATTGCATGGGTATTTTCAGAAGTCCGTTGAAGATCAATCCCAACCGGCTTTCAGCAATTGATTTAGCGCCCAGGTATCGCCCCACCTGCGATTGATCGGCCCCGAAATAAGACATGAACAAAAACAATCCGCCCAGTAATCCAGACCAAATGTTGTAGCGGTCGGACAAATCGAAATTCAAATTGATCAGGTTCAACTTCCCCATTTCCCCGGCCAGCCTGAACGTATCACCAAAGCCAATACCTCCCGGAATTTTAGAGAAAGCAATCCACCCGGCCAGGATCATCCCTCCCATTATAATTGAAAGTTGATACTTCTGTGTCAGGCTTACAGCCCGGGTTCCGCCACTGGTTACATAAATCATCACTAACGTTCCGATCAAAATAGTGGTGAGGGTGATGTTCCAACCCAAAATAGTAGATAGAATTAAAGACGGAGCATAGATGGTAATGCCCACGGAAAGTCCGCGCAACATCAAAAAGAAAAAGGCTGCGAGAGAACGAACCTTCAGATCAAACCTCGACTCCAGGTATTCGTAGGCCGTGTAAACTTTTAGCTTATGGTAAAGTGGAACGGCCGTAACGCTTAAAATGATCATCGCGAAAGGCAGCGCAAAATAAAATTGGATAAAGCGCATTCCGTCTTCGTAAGCCTGACCGGGTGTAGAGAGAAAAGTGATGGCGCTGGCCTGGGTAGCCATGATGGAGAGTCCGACATTCCACCAAGGCAGAGTCTTGTTGCCGAGAAGATATGCTTCCATGTCCTGTTTGCCTCGCGTTCTCCAAACGCCATAGGCAACGATTAGCAGAAGGGTACCAAAAAGAACGATCCAGTCTAAGCTGCTCATGAAAAAGAACGGGAGATAAAGAAGTAAATTAGAAACTGTATGGCCGTGATCAAGACTACAAGCCAATACCAACCGCTCCAGTTTTTAAAGACGGGTGGTTTCTCACTCGCGGAATTATCGCTCATCGGGTGGGTTTGATTTTTTGAGGTTGAGGCTTTTTAGTCTTCCCTGCAGAAACCAGGTTTGCAAATAGTTTATAAGCGCCACTTACACCTTCAGGCAGTTCACGGAAAAACGAAAGCCCGGTGTAAATGAATTGACCACTGCCATATTTGGCTACAAGCAAACCGCCATCCTTTGGTTTCTCGTTCGTATCGTTCATAGAAAGCAAGGCTTCATATTGCACATCCCACTTGCCTGGAAAATACAGGCCGCGCTCCTGCACCCAGCCTTTAAAATCTTTATCGGATATTTTATTGGGATAATTTAGCAGAGGATGATTGGGCTTAAGCACCCGGACTTCTCCGTTCTCTTCTGTTACCCGATCGCGGGAAATGGTTAGCGGATAAGGAGCGAATTGTTCCAGCTCCAAATCAAAAGCGGTGTTGTATTGTGTAACCAGAGTGCCTCCGGCTTTCACATAATCAAGCAACGATGGCATATAGAATTTTACCCGCTTGCTGGTGTTGAGCAGCCGAACACCTAAAACAACGGCATCTACTTTTTTTAAGTTGGATGGTGTTACTTCTTCCTCTTTCATTTCCCAAACTTCGTAGCCCATGTTGCGCAAAGCATCGGGCACGTCATCGCCTGCACCTTTGATGTAAGCCACAACCGCACCTTCTTTTTGTAGATTAACTCTTATCAGTTTTGCTTCTGCCGGAGGCATGAGAGTTTGAATAGGAATGTGATCATATACTATTTCAGTAAAGGACAGATTATAGTCAATACCATCAATGTTGGCTACGGCCTGAAGATAACTTTCTTCCTCATGAGCAACGGGATGTACCCGGAAAGAAACCGCTTGCTCATCATTTCGTTTTGCCAGTTCGAATGGAATTGAAGCGGGTTCAATTCGCCAGCCGTTTGGCGCCTTTAAACGAACGGAACCTTTCACGGTCATGCCAACCGTTGATTTAATTTTAACCTCAACTTCTTTTGGCGATTGATTGACAAACACCAAAACCGGTTTGTTCAGGTTTACAAATACAGGAGGAGTGATTTCAACCGGCCTTGAAAGCTCGCCCTTTACGGGGTCGGTAGTTTTGTAGTCGAGTTGATCGGTGATGGTAATGGATTCATCTAAAATAGTAAAAGTAAAATTGAATGACACAGGCGAAGGCGCTTGCGGTTTACCAATTAAGTTGGAATCCTCCACGGTAAAAACTCCTTCCGAGTGATCTTTCTTCAGCCAATAGGGTCCCGTAAAATTCACTTTACCAGAAACTGTTTTTTTTGTCTTGAATGAAACGGGTTTGTTCGACAGCAATTCCTTGTTAAGGGTCGAATCCATTTCTAACTGCTCACTTGAAACTCTTGTGAGGGACACATTTATCGGGCTTCGGTTTATGATTTCAAACGATGCATTCAATTGAACACCCGGTGTTGCAAAAAAAGCATCGGAGGTTACATCAACATAAAGACCCAGGCAATCCTGAATGATCAAATCCAGTTCCTTTAACTTTCGCGTTTTCCAAATTCCATCCTCCAAACCCTTGATCGCTTTACGGATTGAAATCAATTGCGGCATTATCGTCCACGGTTTTTCTTCATTGAAATCGGCTATTGCCGTTTCAATTAATGGCTGAATGGTTTCACCGCCTTTCACTCTCGACCAGGTTGTATTGATTCCTTCAAAAAGATTTTTGTCGGCCTTTTCACCTTTCGCGTATTCAAAAAATTCGAATGCCTCGCCTCGTCTGCCTTGCGATCCAAAGCCCTGGCTCTTGTGCATGGTGCGGCTCTCAGCAGCCATCTCGGAATAAGATTTACCAAGCATGGGATTGTATCCACCCATGTCCACTGCCACAATGCCTGGAGTATTTTCATTGATGGTTTGGTTCCACCAGCGGCCGGTGTTGGTGTATAATCTTTTCACTTGCCAGGTAGTTGTTGATTGCAATTGATCGGTGAATATTTTAGGATTGTTAGTTAAATCAAAAGCCTCCTGTGCCAATATTCCGGATGCAGTATGGTGACCATGACCGGCCCGCTCATCGGGAGGGAAGCGGGTTAAAATAATATCGGGTTGAAACTGACGGATCACCCGAACAACATCGGAAAGGATGGCATCCTTATCCCAAATCTTTAGCGTTTCATTCGCACTCTTCGAATAGCCGAAGTCGTTGGCGCGGGTGAAGAATTGGTAGCCACCGTCCACTGTACGGGCAGATAAAAGTTCTTGAGTACGGATCACACCCAGCAGGTCGCGAATTTCAGGCCCAATTAAATTCTGGCCGCCATCACCCCGCGTGAGGGATAGATAACCGGTTGTGAAAAGTTTTTCGTTGGAGAAGTATGTGATGGCCCTGGTGTTTTCATCATCGGGATGAGCGGCCACATATAGTACAGTGCCTAAAACGTTAAGCTTCTTTAACCGTAGTTTTATTTCAGAAGATGTTGGCTGAGCATGGGTGTATAAAGCGACTAAACACAACAGATACGTGAGGAATCTCATAGGCTTGAACGAATTTGCGGTAAGATAGGGAAACGGGAATTTTGAGAAGAGGTTTTTTACACGATCAGAATTTTCCCCGAATCTCGCCATTGATTAAAAAAGTACCGTCCACTTCCACTTCAATGTTGATTTGCTCTACTGGTTTCTTATCCTTCAAAAAAGTAACGATAAATTTTCCGGACGTCACCTTGTCTTTTATATCATCAACAAATCCCATATCAAGCAAATACACACCCTCATCATTTTGTTTTTTCTTGAGGTAAAGTTTACCCAGGCTGTCGGTTATTTTTACCTGGGTGACATCGTTGGCCCATTTTTTCACTTTTAATTGTAAAGACAAGTAGGGCAGAAGGTCGGTGCCGGTTGCTTTTTTTTTATCTTCGGGCTTGTCGAAAACAAGCTGGGGGTCTTCCGGATCGGGCTTCCGTTGAAGTGCGTAATTGGTAATAATCTCAAATTCGCGCGAAGCCTTCAGGGGAACCTGATCCTGAAAAATAATCAAAACTGCAAACAGGTAAAGAAAAGGCATGGCTTGGTTTTAAGCGAAATTAGGTAAAGTTTGGCAACGGTTGTCTGAATGCAGCTGGATATTCAAAATTCCGCCTTCGCGGAATCAAAAAAGCCATTATATTTGCGCCCTCATTTTAAAACCATTTAAAAAACACATGAAAAACTACGAGACGGTATTCATTTTAAATCCCGTTTTGTCTGAAGACCAGGCAAAGGATACTGTCGAGAAATTCGTGAAGGTGTTGACCAATACAAAGGCCAACGTCATCAATGTGGAAAAGTGGGGCTTGAAGAAGCTGGCATACCCAATCCAGCACAAAAGCACCGGTTTCTACAACATGATCGAATTCGAGGCAGAAAACAACGCAGTGGCTGTTTTGGAAACAGAGTTCAGACGAGACGAGTCGGTAATGCGGTTCTTAACCACAGTGCTCGACAAATTTGCGGTGGAATATAACACCCGCAGACGCAAGGGCGAATTCAACAAGAAAGACAAAAAACAACCTGCAAAACAAGCCGCATGACCTTACAAAACGAACCTATACAGCGGGCAGAACCAAAAGCTAAGTACTGCCGCTTTAAGAAAAACGGAATCCGCTATATTGATTACAAAGACCCGGATTACCTGATGAAGTTTATCAACGAGCAGGGAAAAATATTTCCCCGCAGGCTCACCGGCACCAGTTGGAAATATCAGAAGAAAGTAGCTCAAGCGGTGAAACGCGCACGGCTTCTTGCCCTGTTGCCATTCCATGGCGATGCCCTTAAATAATTTTTTCTAACCTGATTTGATTTATGGAAGTAATATTGAAACAAGATATGGAAGGGTTGGGCTATAAGCACGACCTGGTGAAAGTGAAGGATGGCTACGGCCGCAATTATTTAATCCCAAACGGGATTGCTTTGCTGGCTACTGAATCCAACAAAAGAATGCAGGCAGAAAACACCAAGCAGGCTGCGCACAAAGCTGAAAAGATTAAGACAGCCGCTTTAGAGATGGCCGCAAAAATTGGTGACATCACTATTGAGATCGGCACCAAGGCTGGTGAGTCCGGAAAGATTTTCGGAGCGGTTACCGCGCTTCAGGTTGCCGATGCGTTGAAAGCAAAAGGCTTTGATGTTGACCGTAAGAAAGTCGCTTTCAAAACGCAACCTAAAGAACTCGGCATGTATGCCGCTACGTTGGATTTACACAAAGAAGTGAAGCACGAGATAAAAGTGAGCGTGGTGGCGGAGTAGGTAAACTTAATTTAGATTTTAAAAGAGGCTGTCTTAAAAGGGCAGCCTTTTGTTTTGGGGTATTGCCGCTCTTTCTCCGCAGAGTCTCCGTTTTCGGGACTCTGCGGCTTGTTTACTCAATTCTCTCATTTTCCCTTACTTCCATTGTTTTCATGTTTACCGCAGAGTCCCTGCCCCCGCACACTTCCCCGCACAGGAGACTCTGCGGAGACTAAAGTGAAGCACGAGATTAAGGTGAGTGTGGTGGCGGAGTAAGGTAAACTTTATTTAGATTTTCAATAAAGGCTGTCTTGGAAGGACAGCCTTTTTGTTTTGGGGGAGGGATTGGACTGGGTAATGGACTGATAACTCGCCTTCGTTGGTGTTCTTCACCAACGAAATTTTTGTTCATCTCGTTTGTTGGTGATCCGCCCCTCAAACCTTCGCACAACACCAACAAAGGCTAAGAGCAGCCAAGGAATTAAGAATTGGACGTTGGACCCATTTCCTCGCCTTCGTTGGTGTTCTTCACCAACGAAATTTTTGTTCATCTCGTTTGTTGGTGATCCGCCCCTCAAACCTTCGCACAACACCAACAAAGGCTAGGGTTGGTGACCAGGCTTTTGCTTTTCTGGTGGATGGCGGCATGTTCAACAAACTTGTTGTGGGCCTGCCGGAATCCAGGTACCACATCGCTGGCCTGTTGTACCAGTGTGCAATAATCATTTTTTTTGAAGCTCATAATTTTTTATGTTTGGTTTGAGCTACAAAGGTGATAAGTGAGTGCCACAGGCATGGCCCTGCCATAAATTAAAGCAGGAGGTAAAATCGAAGGGAGGAAACTACCGAAGGTTTAGTTCAACAATATGCTTGTGCCAGGCGGGGGTTCGGTGTCCTCATTAAGTTTGTTATCTTTACTTCGTACGGTCACTGAGACAAGACGCAGTTTCAAAGCCCGCCCGCTTTAAACACCAACGTTGGCAGCAAGCGCAAAAAAGAGTAAATTGACAACATAAATGACAGGGGATTATGGATTTTAAAAAAATTATTCTTGGACTGATAACCGTGACATTATTAAGCTGCGGGACAGTGGATATTTCACCCATGAGACTCTTTGTTAAAGAGATTGAAGACCCGACTTGTTACAAAGACCTTTTTGAATATGGGGGTGGACATCTAATAACTTTTAAAAGATTTTTTGGGGAACGTGAGGAAACCACGACTCAGTTTCATTACTTAGACAAGCAACTAGTAAAAATTGAGATTAAGCGGGACCAAGGACTTGAACATACCATAGAGTTAACATATGGAGAGAATGGACTAAGACAAGAGGAAAAACTAACTACTATTTATAGCGGGGAGATTACATACATTAAGACCGGGACATTTAGCTATAAAAATGGAGTCTTAAAATCAGTTATATACTCATACAACGACCCAAACTATCTGTCGGCTGAAACTGAATTTCAATGGAGTAACGGGAACATTACAAAAATGGACTTCTACTTCTTTGATAGTTACGGGCGACATCATACAGGTAATAGAATTTATACTTATGACAATAAGATAAACTATTCAAATCAGGACACGGCTTTCATCTACACCGTTGGAACGGGAGATGAGACAAAGATTTCAAAAAACAATCTAATAGCGACTATAGAGAATTTTGGGAATGAATCTTTTCAAGGTGGACAATACTCATTTACCTACAATGTCAGTGGATACCCAACTGGATACCGTTACGAGATTAACAACCAAAAATATAATCCAATCCAAATAAAGTATTAGGTGTGCCCCCCCTTAGCCCCGTAATGGCGCAAGTGTTGTGCGATGGATTTGCGCGGAGGTCACTTGTGCCTTTTCTTAATAAAATTGAAGCTAATAGCAGATCAACTTTCAGTCACCACCGGATTGCCCATATTCACCCACTCCTGTATTCCGCCAGAATAGTTCTTGATATTTTTATAACCAAGGCGGGCTAACAAAGAGTATCCGATAGCAGAGCGGTCGCCAGATTGACAATGTATAACCACTTGCTGGTCTTTCTTTATTTTATCCAGGTTTGCTTCTAACGTTCCAACAAAAATATTTTCTGTCCCTTTGATGTGGCCGGCTTTGTACTCAGATGCTCCCCTCAAATCCAAAATTTGAGTGTGATTTGATTGCACTATTTCCCTGAACTCATCAAGCGAAACCTCACTGCCTTTTTCAAGTTGGTTGCCAAGGTCGTTCCAAACAGTTACATCAGGAATGAAACCATAAATATTGTCGAGTCCAATGCGCATGAGTTTACGCACCAGGTCATCGTGTTTGGATTCTTCAGCAATGAGGATGAACGGTTCTTCGTAAGAAAGAAACCAACCCATCCAGTTGGCGAAGGCATTGTTACCCTGGATGTTTATGGAACCCGGAATAAAACCCGAGGCAAATTCTGCTTTCGGCCGGGTATCAATAACTTTTATTCCTTTATCCATCGCAGTTTTGAATTCTGCATGGCTAAGTTGTTTCAGATTTGGAACCTCAGTAAGAAGCGGCCGGTTTACTTTATTCAGCTTCTTCATCATCGCGAAATATTTGGGCGGTTCCGGTTGATCCTCCAGAAGATACTTCACAAAACCTGTTTCGTTGTTATCATATTGCAAAGCCCAGTTTCTTACTTTTTCATATCCAACTGTTGTGCTTGGCACGGCACCCAACGCTTTGCCGCAAGCAGAACCGGCCCCATGCCCGGGCCACACCTGGATGTAATCGGCCAACTCACGAAACTTATCAATGGATTTAAACATTTGTCTGGCGCCAATTTCCTGAGTGCCTTTCATACCTGCTGCTTTTTCAAGTAAATCAGGACGGCCAACATCACCTACAAAAACAAAATCACCTGTAAATAGCATCACCGGTTTATCACTGGCTGGAGTATCGGTCAACAAAAAGGTGATACTTTCTGGCGTGTGACCGGGAGTGTGCAACACCTCAACCTTCAGATTGCCCAATTTAATAACATCACCATCTTTCAAACCAACGTGCTGAAATTCATATTGCCATCCTTCTCCGCCCTCATCCGACAAATACAGTTTTGCTCCCGTGAGGGAAGCCAATTCCCTTGAGCCTGCGAGGAAGTCTGCATGGATATGAGTTTCGGCAATGTGGGTGATCTTCATTTTGTTTTGCCTGGCTATTTTCATATAGGTATCAACATCCCGTTTCGGATCGATTACCAGGGCCACTCCTGCACTTTGGCATCCGATGAAGTAGCTGGCTTGAGCCAGGCTTTTGTCATATACATGTTGGAAAAACATAGTCTTGTTTAATTTTTTATTGGCCAATCAATTCAATTGCGAGTAATCCACTCAGCCAAATTTC
>JAYUHI010000056.1:0-2502 GCA_043767095.1 Bacteroidota bacterium | reverse complement strand
CTTTTTGTTCATGGCTGTTGTTGGGTACAAAGAAATGCGCCTGCCGGTGAATTTCAAAATAGAATGTCTGAAATATTAATTTGAGGTCACTCGCTTCGGGGGAAAATCAAGGTAAACGTTGAACCAACCCCCGGTTGACTGGAAATCTCGATGACACCGCTATTGGCTTTCATAAATTCATTAATGATCGTTAGGCCAATGCCGGTACCCTTTTCGCGATGGGTGCCTGGGCGGGTGAAATATAAATGGTTTTTAATTTTGTCCAGTTCTTCTGGGCTCAGGCCAACACCTTCATCTTTTACGATAATATGAACCGATCCACCGTTGGTTTTAGCCTCAACCCAAATCCTGCCTCCCTCGTTACTGAATTTTAATGCATTGGACAGTAAGTTCCGAATCATAATGGTGAAGTGGTCACGATCCATAAAAACCATTAAGCCTGCTTCTACCGTAGAAATTATTTTCAGTTTTTTTATTTTCGATAATTCGTGAGCCCGGGTCACCAAATCCCCGATTAACTCACCGGGTTCAAATTCCTGTGGTTGAGTTTGAATCCCTGAAAGCTGCGATTTAGACCAGTGAAGCAGGTTAATCAAGTCCAGGTAAAGATTATCCAGAGTGGCCTTTAAATCTTTCGACATGTCGATGAACTCCTGTTGCGAAATGTGTCCGGAGGTAAGCAACTCGAAAACACTTTTCACATTACCCACCGGCCCGTGCAAGTCGTGACTGAGCAATTGAAATATTTTGTCTTTGGTGTGATTTAATTCGGTTAGTTGCCTGGCCTGGTTTTCAACTTCCACTTTTTTAAAAGCCAGTGCGTCATTGGCATGCTTTATTTTCCGGTTTGCTCTAACCAGGAAAACGGATATGGTCAGCAATACCAGGAGCCCCGCCACATAGACATAACCCACAACGCTCTGTGTTTTTATAGTCTGCTCATCCAGAAAGTTTTGCTGTGTCAGCAATTTAATTTCTGCTTCTTTAATTTCACTTTCATGCAGGGCCTCTAAACTGGCCATCCTCTCCCGTTGGCTTTCCGCCCGCAGGGAATCATGCAACTCGGCATATTTCGATTTGTAATCCAGTGCAGTTTTGTAATCATTCAAGGCAGCGTAAACGATTGACAGACTGTTGTAACTCATCTCCAGTTCGATTTTGTAGCCATGCAATTCGGCCAGCAAAACATTTTTCTTTAGAAGTTCCATAGCCCTGGCATAGTCCTTTTGAGCGATGTAAACATTGCCCAGTCGCACCTGTAGAGAGGCCATCAAATAAGCGTTGTTATTTTTTCTGGCCAACTCCAGGCCCTTTTCAAAATGCGACAAAGCGTACGTTTGATTTTTTCGCGCCAACGCTAAGTCGCCCAGCATCCTATACGAAAAAGCATTCCTGAAAGACTGGCTCTGGTCTGTTTCAAGTGCCTTGTTGACAAAATATTCCGATGAGTCGTAACGGTTCAGCCGGTAATAGGCAAACGAAAGATTATTCAAGCTTCGGGTAGCGATAGGCCAGTTCTTCAGGGATTGTGAAATTGAGAATGCTTGCTTGAGATACACAATAGCTTGTTCATAGTCTTCGTCATCAACACCTATTGCCCCAATATTGTTGAGGCACCGGGCCATAGCAAGGCTGTCCTTTATTTGTTCGTTTGTTTTGAGCGCCTGTAAAGAAAGGTTGAGTGATTGGGTGTAATCGCCCATGCGGTATAAAATCCAGCCAGTGTTTTCCAGGGCCAGGGCCTTTCCCGGAAGGTAATTCAAAGAATCGGCCAGCCGCAACGAACGCTTAGAATAAGCCAGGGCTATATTATTGTCTTTATCCCGGTAAAAGGTTGATAGCTTGTTCAGCATATCAATATGAACTTTATTGGGTGTGGTTAGCTTAAGGGCTGCTTCCAAACTATCGGTTTGAGAAATAACCTGGCTTGCTATTAACCAAAATAAAGCACAGTAAACTAACTTCATTTCATTTTCAAGGTGGTATTCTTACTGATGAATTCCAATCCCGCCTGATTTTTTTTCGCAAATATTCCCGGCAGGCAAAACGCAGGCTGTTCGTTTTTTGTAGGTTTGAAATTGTTTGAAATCAAAGAAGTAGATGACAAGAGGTATTTTGTTGCTGTGGCTGTGGCTGGTGTTGTGCGGGTGCGATGACCGCGAGACTCAGTTGCAACGGTTTTTATTGCAGGGCAACCAGGCGCTGAGCGAGCAAAACTATGTTGAGGCCGAAAATTTTTTCCTGAAGTCGTTAAAACTGGAGCCTTGCTTTACGGATGCCCTAAACAACCTGGGGGTCTTGAACTCCAATCAAAACAGGTTCGATGCTGCCATCAATTATTTTAACCAGGCCATTAGTTGTGATGCCGGTTTTTTACCTGCTTATTTCAACCGGGCCAATTCATTTTACGAGTCAAAAGAATATTACCGGTTGTTGAGTGATGCCGATTACATTCTCAAAATCAAACCCGATACGGCCGTGGCTTTTGTTTTGAAAGGTCTG
>JAYUHI010000055.1:0-2502 GCA_043767095.1 Bacteroidota bacterium | reverse complement strand
AAATATTTTCGCTCGAACAATTGATCGATGCTTTTACCATCGAACGAATCGGGAAAGCAGGCGCCAAGTTCGATATTCACAAAGCGCAGTGGTTCAATCAGCAATATCTGAAAGCAAAATCAAATGAAGAGTTAGCTGAGTTTCTGTTGGCTGATTTAAAAAAAGAAAAGATTTCTTGTGCTCCTGAAAAGGCCGTCAAAGTTTGCACGGCTATGAAAGAGCGGATTACTTTCCCACAGGACATTTGGAACCACGGAAAGTTTTTCTTTGTTGCGCCAACAGTATTTGATGAGCAGGTCATCGCCAAGAAATGGAATCAGGAGGCAGTCTCGGTTTTGACTGGATTTAAAAACGAATTAGAGAAACAGGAGAACATAAAAGCAGAAGAAGCAAAGACTTTACTTGACAATGTGGCTATGAGTCTTAACATTGGCACAGGAAAAATTTTACAAGCTTTGCGGGTGGTGCTTACCGGTGGAGCATCCGGGCCGGACTTAATGCAGACGATTGAAATCATTGGTGCAGGAGAGGCTGCGAACAGAATTAAAACTGCTTTAGTTTTATTCCACAAAGTATTTCTTTAGTACAATGCTATCAACGATTTGTTGGCGCCAAAGATTATTGCAGAATTGGTTAGATTTGTATTATGATTACCGATTCCCAAAAAGAAATAGTCCTCCGATACATTAAGCCACTTCGGCCATTCAAAGTTGGTGTTTTCGGTTCTTATGCGCGTGGGGAAAACATTACGGGCAGCGACCTTGATGTCCTGGTTTACCTGGATTACTCCAAACGTATTTCATTGCTCGATTTGATTGCTGTGGAGCAGGAGATGTCGGATGCGTTGGGTATAAAAGTAGATTTAGTGACGGCAAAATCATTACACCCGCTCATTCGCCCCCAGGTTGAGAAAGAGGCCAACATTATTTATGAATGAAAAGCCATCATATTCTGGCCCACCACATTTTGTCTTCTATTGACCGGATAGAACAATACACTGTGGAAATGACGGAGCAACAATTCCTGGAAAATTTTCTGGTTCAAGATGGTGTGATGAGGAATATTGAAATCATAGCAGAAGCAAGCAAGAAAATTTCCGCTGAAATAAAAAAGGATTTTCCTGATGTTCCGTGGCGTCAAATAATGGCCATGAGAAATAAAATCATTCATGAATATTTTGGTATTGACTTGCAGGCCGTATGGAATGTTGTTCAGTCCAATCTACCTGAACTAAAAATCCAAATTTCCAGAATAAGAGACAGTGATTAATCGTTAACATTCTACCATGGCCAAAGAAGAGAAGCACATAAAAAAAAGAAAACCGCGTGTCCACTCCCAACTGGAGGGCTTTGAAGTGTCCATCGACCAGTTTGGCGAACTGAAATCAAGCATGCCCATTGAGAAACTAAATAAATTTCTCAATGAGAATGTGGACGATAAGAAGCTGGATGACCGGGAAGACTTTAAAGAAATCAAAAAGAAAAAGAAGAAAAAAGAGGAATAGGTCTTTCGGCTAACTATGAAAAAAAAATTCCTGATCGTTTTCTGCCTTACCTCGTTCATCTCTAAAGCTCAACAATCTTTATTAACTCTCCCTCCGGAAAAATCCAACTTTGCAAAAACCTCCACTTATGCTGAGGTAATGGATTTTCTAAAAGCCATCCAGCAGCAAAGTCCAAGCATACATTTGATCTCTATGGGGAAAAGTCTGGAGGGGAAAGACATTCCGGTTGCTGTGTTGGCCAATCCATTGGTTAAAACTCCTGATGAAGCCAAAGCATCCGGCAAACCAATTGTTTACATCCAGGGAAACATTCATGCCGGTGAAGTGGAGGGCAAGGAAGCCGTGATGATGTTGATCCGTGATATTTTGGTTGGCGATAAAAAATATTTACTCGACAAGCAGATCATATTGTTTGCCCCGGTTTACAACACCGACAGTAACGACAAAATGGAAAAGGGGAGGAGGCCTTCCCAGGAAGATAGTCCGATGGAAGTGGGCATTCGAGAAAACAGCCAGGGCCTTGACCTTAACCGCGATGGTGTAAAGATGGAAGCCTATGAGACCATTGGCCTTTTTCAAAACATCATTGTGCCATGGGATCCCTTGCTTTTTGTTGACTTGCATACTACCAACGGAACGTGGCACACCTGGAACCTCACCTAGGCGCCCAGCTACCATTATGCTGGCGAGGCTGGACCTTATGATTACACGATGAGCATTATGTTACCCGCCATCACCCAAACGATAAAAGAAAAATATGATTTGAGCTTTGGCCCTTACGGGGACTATAACCTTCGCGATGAAGGTTGGCCGGTGAAAAACTTTTACACCTACAACCATCACCCGCGCTACCTGGTGAACCAGTTTAGTTTGCGTAACCGCATGGCCATATTGAGTGAGGCGTTTTCGCACGAGCGGTTTTATGATCGAATTTTTTCTACGTACTCTTTTGTTACCGAAATTCTCAATTATGTTCATGGGCATGGTCAGGAGATGAT
>JAYUHI010000054.1:0-5920 GCA_043767095.1 Bacteroidota bacterium | reverse complement strand
TCTTCTTCCAGGAGTATGCCATAAAGCGGCTCTGACTTTTTCCCTTTTTCCGGATCTTCGTAAATTACTTTTACCAGCTTGGCGCGGAAACTTTTGGGACTGATGAGGTTGTACAGTTTATAAGCTAAGTATTCGCGCACCACATATTTATCGCCCCGGCATGGGGTTACCAACTTTATTTTGTCTTGTTGATAAAACAGGGAATGGGTTGGAGTATTTTCCTTGGAAAAGTTGAGCATGAGCGGAGGGTATGTACAGTTTCCACTCATCTTGCGGAAGTGCCCCCTCGTTTTTATTTCGATGGGTATTGAAATGCGGCTGCTGTCACTTGAAGTATAGGACAACTGAAAAGATTGATAGCTGGAATTATCACTTCGGTCTTTGAGCAACGCCCGCATGTTTCCGGAGATTTGAATAGTGAGGATTTCGTCACTTTCAAAAAGACCAACGGATGAATCTTGAACAGGCTGCGCGCTGCACACCCGAATTGCAAAAATCAAGGGAAGGAGTATGGTATGATATCTCGGTGTCATTAGTAGTGGATTCAGCAAGTTCAAAATCAAATATATCAAGACTTTTCAAAAACTACTTTTCCAACACATTAAGAAGACCGATTCTTTTGTTGAGCAAAAACTCCTTGCTGATCCTGATGTCTTCTTTTGCCTGCTCAATACTGAATGAATCTTTTTCAAGGAAGCCAGAGGCTTTATTCATTTCCGGATCGTTGGCAATAACTTCTAACTGTTTCAATACCTGATCGAACGTGCGGCCAATTACTTCGGGGTCTCTGGTCAAAAGCATTTTTTTGAAGGCCGAGCAGTATTGCGAGTAAAGCAACTCATCTGAAGCGATGCCCCTATCCAGTTCATCTTCAATTGAAAATATCAGTTTATCGCGCAGTTCGAGATTACGGGCCTTAGCGCCTTCATGAGGTTCGCGTTTGAAAATATCATCGTAATCCCATGGTATGATATCGAAGGTGCTGGATTCTGGGTGAATGTAAAAATAGATTTCATCCGAGTAATCGCCATTCAAAATTAAATAATTGAAGGCAAGCCAATCGAAATAATGTTCAAGCTGCAAGGCTGAGCGGAGGTGATCACTGAGTACCTGGTTTTTATATTTTCGAAGGTCTCTGTACATTCCAAGATACTTTTCCTTGAATTGACGTGCCTCCGGTTTCGTGGCGGTATTGATGTACTCTTGTTTGATCTCATGTTCGGGGCCACGCCTGAGCATATAGGGACTTTTCATTCGGCCAATGAAATAATTCGGTTTCTCAACCAGCAAATAAATGCCTTGCGGCTGATCATTAATCCACAGTTTGCAATACGTGTTGAATAAAGGAAAGAGGTTCAATTCTGCCAGATTAATAAATGCCCAGCGGTTGTGCCACAGGTTTTTATCCATGACCAGGTTCAGCAGATCGAATTTTTTGATCTTGACCGGTTCGCCAGGTGCACTGAAGGTGACTGCGTGTTCAAGATCCACCGACAACGACTTGCGGGCATATTTCAGAGTACTGGCCCCGCGGGAGTGAATATCTTTTACAAGCACGGTGTCATTGTTAATCAGAAATAATGTCTTACGAAGTTCCATTCTTACTCCATCCACATTGCGAAGCTGATGCAACTGCTCTTTAGAAACGTAAATTTTTATTTCAGGAAATTCAGGTTTCACATTGGATGGCTGAGAAAACCCCGGAGCGGTTGTCAGCGCGATAAGAAAAAAATGAAAGATTCTTGGGAACTCTTTGAAGGTTGAAAAAAGGGAAGGCATAATCAAATATATGAAATGATTTAACTTCCAGGCAAAGGTCATCATCGGAAAATACCAATTTGTAATTTTCGATTGAATCGCCTTAACTTTCTAATTCAAATAGATTTTATCACTGCCCTGACCGCAAAAAAATAAGTGGAGGTTACCATCACCATCAATCCGGAAGAGTTGGGTAAAGCAGCAGCCAAGGCCGGGGCATTTCTTATTCGACATGCGCTTGAGCAAAAAAGAAGGGCCAACATTATTCTGGCCACCGGCACCAGTCAGTTTGAAATGTTGAACCGGTTAATCGCAGAGCCCGGTATTGACTGGGGCCATGTAGTTATGTTTCACCTGGACGAATACATTGGGTTGCCGCTTGCCCATCCGGCCAGTTTCAGAAAATATTTAATGGAAAGGTTTACATCAAAAGTGCCGGCCTTGAAGGCTGTTTATTGGATTGATGGAGAGGTGGATGAAACAAGAGAGTGTGAAAGACTATCCAGAAGTATCGCTGAACATCCCATTGATCTGGCGTTTATTGGCATTGGCGAAAACGGACACCTGGCTTTTAATGATCCTCCTGCCGATTTTGAAACGGAGGCACCCTATATTGTTGTTGAGTTGGATGAGGCTTGTAGAAAACAACAACTCGGAGAGGGTTGGTTTAAAAGTTTGGATGATGTGCCGCGCAAGGCCATCAGCATGTCGGTTAAACAAATTCTGAAATCAAAAAACATTATCTGCTCCGTGCCCGATCTAAGAAAGGCAATAGCGGTGAGAAATTGCATCGAACACCCTGTAAATAATTTATTTCCGGCCACAGCCTTGCAGGGACACCCGAAGTGCAGTTGTTTTTTAGACAGGGCCTCCGCCTCTCTTCTTTCCCATCAGAAAGTTCATTAATAATGTATAGATTGAATCGTAAACCAAAAATTATGACAACCCGAAGAGATTTTGTAAAACTCGCAGCAACCGGCACGCTCGCTGCTACATTACCTATTTCACCGGCAAAGGCTTCTGGCCAGGCAAAAGGTAAGCGGGCATTCAACATCGGTATTGCCGGTTACACTTTCCTGGCTTACCAAAACAACATTGAAAAAATTATCGAGGTGATGAACGCAGTGGATGTTAAATATATTTCATTGAAAAACTTTCAACTGCCATACGAGAGCACTAAAGCGCACATGGATGAAGTTTTTGGAAAGTTCAAGGTGGCCGGTATTTCAGCTTATGGTCTGGGTGTGATTTATATGAAAGCCGAACAGGAGGTTGATAACGCCTTTAACTATGCCCAACTGGCGGGCGTGAAAATAATAATAGCCGCCCCGGCATACGAAGTGCTGAATTATGTGGAGAAAAAAGCAAAAGAAAAAAATATCCGGGTGGCCATTCACAACCACGGGCCGGAGGATAAACTCTTTCCGGATATTGATACGATTTATGAGAAGATTAAAAACATGGATCCCCTCATAGGCATTTGCCTCGATGTCGGGCATTCCTTCCGGTGCGGCCACGACCCGGCCGCTATGTTGCTCAAGTATAAAGACCGCGTTTATGACATGCATGTGAAGGATGTTGATGAACCTGTTGAAAAAGGCCAGACAGTAATTAACGGCATGGGAAAAATGAATTTCATCAATCTGGTGAAAGCCTTGGACGAATCGGGGTACTCAGGTATGTGTAGTTTGGAGTATGAGCAAAAAAGCGATCCGGCACTCGCCCTCGCTCAATGTGTTGGGCATTTCAGAGGGGTGATGTCATGTGTATAAACTGTTCCAGAAGATTTTAAAACTTCCGTGGGCCAGACAAGCGCAACCATACAACCGGGGTCGTTAAGCAAGCGCGATACACGCATCTCCCTTGTTATCATTGGCCTTTTGTTTTTCATTTTTGGGTTTGTGTCCTGGGTAAATGCCATTCTGATCCCGTACTTTAAAATCGCCTGTGAACTGACCAACTTCCGTTCATACTTAGTCACCTTCGCGTTTTACATTTCCTATTTCATCATGTCGGTGCCTTCATCGTATCTGTTGAAAGCCGTTGGGTTTAAGAAAGGCATGATGATCGGTTTTTGGGTGATGGCGGTGGGCGCTTTTATTTTTGTGCCGGCTGCATCAACAAGAACGTATGAAATATTTTTGATTGGATTATTTTCTTTGGGCACAGGCTTATCCATCCTTCAAACTGCGGCCAATCCATACATAACAGTGTTAGGACCAAAAGAAAGAGCGGCACAACGCATCAGCATCATGGGCATCTGCAACAAGGGAGCCGGCATTCTGGCGCCCTTGATTTTTGCCGCAGTAATTTTGCGCGTAGGCGATACTGAATTGTTTACCCAATTAGGCAGCATGGGTGAGACTGAAAAAAATGCGGCCCTTGATGAATTGATCCAAAGAGTGATTATGCCTTACTCGATTGTAGGAGTTGTTCTGTTTTGCTTGGGCTTGGTGGTGAGATTCTCGCCATTACCTGAGATTGACACCGAGCACGAGACTGCCGATGTGGCTTTGGCCAATTCAGGAAAGACCAGCATCTTTCAATTTCCTCATCTGATCTTAGGAGCCATCGCCATTTTCATTCACGTGGGCACCCAGGTCATTGCCATTGACACCATCATTGGATATGCCAATTACATGAACATCGGGTTAATCGAAGCTAAAGTATTTCCATCCTATACACTCTTCGCCACCATTTGCGGTTATGTTATTGGGATTATTCTCATCCCGAAATTTATCAGGCAGGTGAATATGCTAAAGATTTGCACGTTGCTCGGAGCGGTTTTCACGTTGCTAATCCTGTACGCCAACGGTCGCGTAAACATTTTAGGCCATGCCTCTGATGTATCTATTTGGTTTGTGGTTTTGCTGGGCCTTGCCAACTCGCTTGTGTGGGCCGCTATCTGGCCGCTGGCGCTGGATGGACTCGGGAGATTCACCAAACTGGGCGCATCCATTATGATCATGGGTTTGTGCGGCAACGCCATCATGCCGTTGCTCTACGGATATCTTGCCGATCTCTTTGATGTACGTTTAGCGTATTGGATTCTGTTTCCGTGCTATCTGTATCTCATATTTTACGCAGTGCATGGCCATCGAATTAGAACGTGGACAATTTGAATATGAAACTTCGCGGATACTCATATTTGGCTAACAGACCCATTGAAGTAATCGTTGCAGATGAGTGTATTGAAAGTATAGCTTACGATGTGCGCCAGCCCGAAAACAATTTCTTCATCGGCCCTGGCTTTACCGACATTCAGGTAAATGGCTATGGGGGTTTTGATTATAATGAAGAGCGGGCGAATCCAGCAGAACTATCTTCCATCACTCAGCTACTATATAAAGAAGGAGTCACTTCCCATTTCCCTGCCATCATTACCAACAGCGTTCAACAGATCAGTAATTTAATCAGGCAAGCCGTTACCATTCGCAAGGAAGATGAGCTGGCTCGATGGAGTATTGAAGGCATTCATATAGAAGGGCCATTTATTTCCCCGCTTGATGGGCCACGAGGTGCTCATCCTAAAGAATTTGTTTGTTCACCTGATTGGGATATGGTGCAACGGTGGCAGGAAGCGGCTGATGGATTGATTAAAATTATTACCCTCTCTCCCGAATGGGAAAATGCGAATTTATTTATTGAGCAATGTGTAAAGAACAACATCCTTGTTGCCATCGGGCATACTAATGCCACGCATCAACAGTTGCTTGACGCAGTAAGTGCAGGCGCAACTTTGTCAACTCATCTCGGAAATGGTACGCATCCTGTTATCAAACGACATCCGAATTATTTATGGTCGCAACTTGCTGATGACCGGCTCAGTGCTTCCATCATTGCCGATGGGGTTCATCTTCCTGCTGAAGTCATCCGTGTTTTTCACAAAGTGAAGAAAGAGAAATTGTTTTTGGTGAGCGACAGTGTTTCATTGGCCGGTATGCCGCCTGGCGATTATGACCTTCATATTGGCGGGCAGGTGACATTAACTCCTGAAGGCAAACTTCATTTGAGAAACAATCCATCCATTTTTGCCGGATCGGCTTCCAACATACGAAGGGGTGTTTCATTTTTAGTCCGTCATAATCTGGTCACTTTCACAGAAGCGTGGGAGATGGCCTCCATCCGTCCACAAAAATTATTCAATGCAGACATTTCGATA
>JAYUHI010000053.1:0-14099 GCA_043767095.1 Bacteroidota bacterium | reverse complement strand
GCAGCGGGCTCCGCTGTTGGTTTAGGCAATGTGTGGCGCTTTCCCTACCTCACCGGTGAGAATGGAGGAGCGGCCTTTGTTTTGGTTTATATTTTTTGTGTTGTGCTCGTGGCGATGCCCATGCTCATCAATGAGATTGCCTTGGGTCGGTTAACAGGGAAGAATCCTGTTGGTGCGGTTCAGAAACTAGGAGGCAATAAACTCTGGATTGGTTTGGTTGGCGTACTTCCGTTGATCGTCACGTTTGTCGTGCTCAGCTACTACAGCACCATTGCCGGCTGGACGGTGGGCTACATTTTTACGTCCCTCTTTTCTATCAAAACTTCGTTTGCTGAATTTATCGCTAATCCAGCTTATGTCATCCCGTTGGGTGCATTTGTAATTTTGATGACGGCTTTCATTGTGTTGGGTGGTGTCTCCGGTGGCATTGAAAAAGCAACCAAAATTATGATGCCTTTGCTTTTTGTGCTGTTGATCGTGGTGATTTTTCGAAGTGTTACGTTGCCGGGTTCGGGCAAAGGGGTTGAATATTATCTCGTTCCCGATTTTTCAAAAATCAATGGGCGTGTAGTATTAGCAGCTTTAACCCAGGCATTCTTTTCTCTGGGCGTGGGCTGGGGCATGATGATTACTTATGGATCGTACTTACCCAAGTCTCAAAATATTGTTACGTCCAGTTTGTGGGTAAGCGCCATGGATACCTCGGTAGCGTTATTGGCCGGCTTCATGGTTTTCCCCGCTGTGTTTGCGTTCAATCAATCGCCTGCCGAAGGCCCAACACTCGTGTTTAATGTGTTGGCCAATATCTTTCAGCAAATGCCGCTGGGTAATATTGCCGGGGCATTGTTTTTTCTTTTATTATTTTTTGCAGCGATTACGTCAACCATCTCGATGTTAGAGGCTCCATCCGCTTACTTCATGGATCAGAAAAAATGGAATCGCAAAAAAGCAGCCTGGACTGTAGCCATCGCGGCATTCTTGTTTGGCATTCCGTCAGCGCTATCAACAGGAGCGATAGAAAGTTTATCTGTCATGCAGGTTGATTTTCTGGGTGTGATCAAAACAGGCTTCATGGACATTTTTGATTATTTGTTTGGCAGCCTCTTTATGATGTTGGTGGTGCTCTCCACCTGCGTTTTCACCGGTTGGTTTATGAAAACCGATTTGCTGGTAGAAGAGATTGAACACGGCATGCCTTCATTCAAAACCGGCCGCATTTTAGGAATAGCGCCTTATAAAATCTGGCTGTTCATGGTGCGGTTTATTTGCCCGGTTATTATTGGGCTGGTGATCTTGAATATGTTTGGGGTGTTTGGTTAATACTTCTTAGTCGTCTGACCACTTGGAGTGGTCTGACGACTTTTTCCGGAAAATCTGTCCTGATTTTTCTGCTTTCCTTCTTGATTCCGGGTGCCCTCTTTTTAAAATTTGTGCCTTTGATATTCCTGTTCAGGCTATGCTTAAAAATTGCAATTTATATTAACCGACCCTCTCCAGAATGAAAAGGGGAGGGGCACTTTCACCACGGCCACAAATAACAAAAGAGGGCACCCCTCTCTTTCGGAGAGGGCCGGGGGTGAAGTTTTTTTGTATCTTCACCTCATGAAGCGAAGTCTTTTTATTCTCCTGGTTTTTGTGGCTGCCCTGGTTGGCGGGGTAGTGGGCTCAATAGCAACGTTCAACTACTTAAGTAATCAACCTAGTTACAATTCTATTGAAGAGAGACAGGACGTTACATACGCGAAAGTCAGGAACGACTCAGCTCTGCTCACTCCTAAAGTCAATTTTCTTCCAGTCACATCGCAAGTGATCAAAGCTGTTGTTCACATCCGCATTTCACTGGGCCCCGGTGAATTCAGTCTTAACCCCCTCGATCATTATTTTAATTTGCCCGCCCGCTCGTCCGGCAGTGGAGTGATTGTTTCCGATGATGGCTACATCGTCACCAACTTTCATGTAATTGAAGAAGCGCGATCGGTGGAAGTAGTCCTCAGCAACAATGAACGCTACTTCGCCAAAATCATTGGTACTGATCCCACAACCGATCTTGCCCTGCTGAAAATTAAATCTAGTAATCTTCCTTTCATTAAGTATGGTGATTCCGATTCCGTTACACCTGGTGAGTGGGTGCTGGCCGTTGGCAATCCGTTTGATTTGAACTCGACTGTCACGGCAGGCATAGTGAGTGGCAAAGCCCGCAATATTGGAATATTGGGTGACCGGAATAGTTTGCAAGTGGAATCGTTCATTCAAACCGATGCAGCCGTGAACCCCGGTAACAGCGGTGGTGCTTTAGTGAATTTGAATGGAGAATTGATCGGGATTAATTCTGCAATCGCCACCACCACGGGAGGTTATGCCGGATATTCTTTTGCGATTCCTGTTAACCTGGTAAAAAAAGTGATGGATGACCTGGTTGAATTCGGGCAGGTGCAACGGGCGCTGTTGGGTATTCAGATTCGCGATGTAACCGCTGAGTTAGCTGAAGTAGAACAAATCAACACGGTAAACGGGGTGTTTATTAATTATGTGAACCCCGGCAGCACAGCTTCCGATGCCGGTTTGAAACCTGGAGATGTTATTACGGCTATTGATAAATTCAACATTACTAATGTTTCTGAACTGCAGGAACGGGTTGCCCGCCACCGGCCAGGAAAAAAAGTGATGGTGACTTTTTTACGGAGCGGGAAACAGCAATCAGCCACTGCAACATTGAAAAGCACAACGGGGTCAGAACAAATGACCAAAAGGAAAATTAAGATTGATTTTGACGGAGCCACCTTAGCCGATGTTACACAAAATCAACTTCGCGAATTGCAGATTGACGGTGGCGCCATGATCAAAACCCTGAGTGACGGCAAGTGGAAAAAAGCAGGACTTGAAAAAGATTTCATCATTCAATTCATTGATAAAGTACCCGTAGATAATGTTGCTGACCTGAGCAGGATTCTGGAATACAAGAAAGGGGGGATACTCGTGGAGGGAGTTTATCTGAATGGGGAGAGCGGGACGTATGGGGTGGTGTGGTAAGATTTAATTGACAATTATCAATGAACAATTGACAATGACTGCGCGATGGTTAAATGTGATTCCAGTACTACTGATGATCCAGTTGGCCAGCGCACAAATTGGTAGTATTAACCTGATTGAGTTTAGCAATTCTTCCTGCGATGAAGAGACAGACCCATACCGCTTGCGCACCCGAATTATAAAAAAAAATATCGAGGGAAAGATTCTGACAATTGAAATTGGAACTACGGACACCTGCTGTGTCTCCTTTAAACCTGTGGTGTCTGCAACAGGAGATATACTAAATCTTGATTTAAAAAATTATGGTGATGAATGCGAATGCATTTGCTGCTACCAGTTTGTTTTCAAAATTGAAGGAAATTGGAGCAAGAGCACTGCAATTAAGTTTAGAGGAAAAGACATAGAAATGTCTTCAGAAAAATTCAGAACTTATCCTATAAGGTTCGAGATTCGTGACACTGATACCGTCAATTATGTGGATAAATATGGATTAAAACAGGGCCGATGGTATCCTGAAAAGCTAGGAGTATGGGATTATTATGACTTTGTTGATGGCATCAACATAAGGTCGGCTAAGTTGCATGCTAACGGAACGATTAAAAAGATTGGCAGTAAAGAGAAAATGAAATTTACTACTGAAGGTCAACAGCGCTACGAATATTATAACTGGAACCATTTAATAGAATTTTACGAAAACGGAGCAAAGAAACGAGAATGCTTTACTGACAATTGGAAAGACTCTTATAAAGAGGGGATCTGCAAAGATTGGAATGAGAAAGGTGAGCTGGTTTATGAAGGACCCTACAAAGAAAATTGATACTCATTAGACATGATTCATCTCCTATTCTACTTTAACTCATGATTAATATCGACTCATTTCGCCCTCAGTTTCCATCTCTTTCAAGATTACATAATGGTAAGGCCCTGATTTTTATTGACGGTCCGGCAGGCACGCAAGTGCCTGAGTATGTAATCAACGCAATGAGCGATTATTACAAAACATCTAACTCCAACACGCATGGCGCGTTCATCACCACGCAGGAAACGGATGTATTAATGGCTTCCATGCGGAAAACCGTTGCATCCTTTCTTGGCGCTGAAGGCCCGGAAACTATTTCGGTGGGACAGAATATGACTACACTGAATTATTCTTTGGCGCGGGGAATTGGAAGAATGCTCCAGACCGGAGATGAAATTCTAATCACGCAATTGGATCATGAAGGCAACCGGGGGCCCTGGCTTTCGATGAGAGAGAAAGGAATAATTATTCGTGAAGTGAATTTGCTGGACAACGGCCTGCTGGATTACGAAGACTTTGAAAAGAAAATTAATGAGCGCACCCGCCTCGTGGCGATGGGCATGGCTTCAAACGCGATTGGAACCGTGAATGATTTCAGGTTGGTGCGAAAAGTTACGTATAGGTACAATGCATGGCTCTTGCTGGATGCGGTGCATTATGCCCCGCACTTTTCCATTGATGTGCAGGAGATCGGCTGCGACTTTCTGCTTTGCTCAGCTTACAAATTTTATGGGCCGCATATTGGCATTTTATATTCCAGGCCCGGTTTGCTCGATCAAATCCCTACCGACCGCCTTCGCACGGCCAATCAAACCGCTCCTGAAAAAATTGAAACTGGTACGTTGAACCATTCGGCCATGGCAGGAGTAAAAGCCTCCATCGAGTTCATCGCCCAACAAGGCAACGGTAAAACACTTCGCGAAAAAATTCTCGATGCATACACCAACATTGGTAAACATGAAAGGGCATTGGCAGAGAAACTATACAACGGACTAAAAGCCATTCCCGGAGTGAAAATTATCGGCCAGCCGTTTGGTTCTGTCCAGCGCTCGCCAACAATCTCATTCATTAAAGAAGGAAAGACAGCCCTCGAAGTTTGCAACCAACTCGCCACTCAAAACATTTGCGCGTGGGACGGACACTTCTTTGCTATTCGACCTATTGAAGTTTTAGGTTTGTTGGAAAAAGGTGGCGTTACCAGGATGGGCATTTCGGTTTATAATACGGAGGAGGAGGTTGAACGGGTCCTTGAAGTGGTGAAGGGGCTTGTTTAATTGGTGCCGGTTCCCTGTTCCCGGTAACTGGGAAACCAGAAACTGGCAACCGGTAACTGGCAACCCTTTTCAATCCTCCGGATACGGTATATAAACAAAATTCGTAAACGCCTCATCCAATACAAACAAGCAACAATACTCGTCCGGGTCTTTGTAAGTTTTTTTGAAATCCTCTTCCTTGTCGGGCATGACTAACTCACGCTGCACAAATTCATTCAGAAAAGAAGCGTAGTAATTCCAATCAAGGCTCAGGTCTTTTTTATCCAACAGCAACTGTCCAACGGACTGACTCACTTTACAGATCGCGAAAATCGGAAAATCAAAACCGGCCTTGCGGATTTGGTACGAAGCTTCTTTGAGTGAGTCCGCCACCTTAACAAAATCCGAAGAGATGGTGCCGAGGTATTTGCCGCTGAGTTCTGAGTCGTTGGTCATTTACTTTTAATGGTCAATGCTCAATTTTCAATCCCGAAGTATCGGGAGCCAATGGCAGCAAAGCTAATCGAGTTGTTTTAGTGATAAAATAGTAAGCAACATTACTCCTCTTTTGATAAAAAAGTGAACCATTATATAAATGCATTTTAAAGCACTAAACCAGACCGGCCAAGTCTTTCCAATTTTCACCTCACCCCCGGCCCCTCTCCAAAATGGAGAGGGGAGGAGTACTTTCACATTACGGTACAAAATAACAAAAGAGGGCACCCCTCTCCGCCACGGAGAGGGGCCGGGGGTGAGGTGAAGCAAGAGTTCATTGGTAGAGGGGGTTGGGGGGTGAGGTCAATAAAAATTCACTCGAATGCTTTTCCAGCTCCGGAAAAAATTCAAAAAACTCTTTCTCAAACTCAGCATAAGAAATTTTCAAATCCTCCACCGCCTCATCCATCTTAGAATCATAAGGTGTTCTGCGGCTCATGCCGTTGAGCACCCGGCCTATTCCATCAACACGGGCATAGTTGGCAAGCCAGTTTCCTTTGATCATGTAGGGCATCATCCACTTTACTTTTTCCGGAAGAATATTTTCACGACTCATAATCATGGAATACACCTGCTCGGTATAATCGGGGAGGAAGGTTTTATGAAACCGGTCCCAGTTCCTGGCTAAGAAGTGATCGTAAAAAATATCCACAATTACGGGTGAGTAATGCCCGTACTTGGGTCGCAATCGTTCCTTACTCCGTTTCACCACCAGGTGCTTGTCAGTAAACTCATCGATAGCGCGGTGTAATTCTATTCCTTTAGCGATGCCTGAACCAAATTGTTCAGTCAGGTTTCGGCCCTTCACAAAATCGCCAATGAAATTGCCCAACTGAATATCAGGTTCGGTTCCGGATAAGTAGAGATGGGCGAGAAAATTCATGGGGGACAAGGTATTTAAAAAACGTAATTAGGTTTGTACGTTCTATCGACTCGAATTAGAAATAACTGAGTTTTTAGCTTTATTTACCAAATAATCATGAAGCGTTACGCTCTCTTAATTTTATTAACTATTGTCTTCCTTCAAAACACGAGTGCTCAAGGACAGCCGCAATCCTTCAAAATATTGGTTGTTTCTCCAGACACAGCCGAGGTTCAAAATGAAATTGTATACTTGTTTCAAGCAATGGAAGCCAGCTTTGAAAATTCTTTTCTAATGGAAAGCGCAAAACGTTTTTCAAAAACTAAGGAAGCAAGAAGTAAAGCTGACAATTCAAAGCTAGAGTGGCAATTTGAGGTCACTAATAACCTTTACTCGAAAATTAAGAACATTAAATTCTATCAGATTATCCCAAAACTTGCATGTCTTAATATTAGCGAAAAGATGGGCGGGGTTGGCCCAAGAAAGATAGCTGAAGTAATGTTGGATAAGGGGCGAAGAAGATTAATGTATGACACTCTTTCTTATGACGACACTTTTGATTATGTGCTTAAATACACAGGGGTAAAAGCTAAACAGATTGATGGAAGGGTAAAACTATTTGGAACAATAGAGTTGTTGGATATCAAACAAAATCTCGTCATAGTAGAGAAAGAGTTTATTGGGAATGATATTGATTTGAATGGAGACTTGAAATGCTATGGTCCCGCTCAATGTGCAGTTTATAATTTTGCTCGTGTTTCTTCTGAGTATGTTTTTGCTATTTTGAATGAGGTTAAAAAGTAAAAATATAATAAACATTTTTCTAATTTTAGTTGGAGTCGCTTTAAACTGCACTTTACTAAAAGCTAAGAAAATTATTATTGTTGACATAGATTTTGATAATAGACAAGAGGTTGGCTTGCAGTTAAAAATTATTGCAGGGTTCTCACCTAAGGTCATTGGTATTGATGTCCTTTACACAAATGATAGTCTCAGTACCGATTCTATACTTGTTGGGGCAATAAAGAGTTTTAAGAATATCGTTATGGCGGCTAAACTTCATAACCTTGATGTGCCATACCCGTTTTGGGATAGTCTTGAACTTGCGCACGAGAAATTTAATTCAAACTTCATTGGGTTCTCCAATATTTATACTGAGAGTGACCGGATAATCCCTGAAATACCGATTCAAGAAAGTTATAAAGGAAAAATGTTGTCCTCATTTAGCTACGAAATAGCAAGGAGAAGTGCGCCCCAATTAAAACGAATTAAATCAAAAAGTTTAATAATTAAGCGAATACCTAAAACAGCACACAAAATAATTAGGGGTAAAGATATTTTGACGGGGAAACATGAATCCAAGGATTTTGAAAACAAAATCGTACTCCTTGGATATATTGGTGATAAGTTTTATTTAAAAAGATTTGGTAAGAAAACTATTAGTGGCATTGAAATTCAAGCCCATTTTATTGAAAATTTAATTCACAACTATGCGATCAAATAGAATTGCAATTGCAATTTTTTCTTTTGTTGTTATTTCCTGCCAGCAACAAGAAAAAGAAAAACCTCTCATCGTCAAAGAAGACCCTGCCAAGGCCGCAGCCACCGCCAAATTCATTTTAGAAAACACACCCGTTCAACTGGCGGATGGCCTCACCATCAGTTTGTGGGCTTCCGATTCACTCGCGCCCGATCCCATCGCCCTGTCTATTGATGATTATGGCCGGGTGTTTCTCACCAGCACGGAGCGACAGAAAAATTCGGAGTTTGATATTCGCGGGCATCGCGATTGGATGATTCCCTCTATTTCGTTTCAATCAGTGGAGGACAGGCGTGCATTTTTAAGGAAGACATTTGCGCCTGAGCGCAGCAAAGAAAATGAATGGCTCCCCGATTTAAATCACGACAGTATTCATGACTGGCACGACCTGGCTGTAGAGAAAGATGAAGTGTGGCGCCTTGAAGATTTATCGGGCGATGGCATGGCCGATATTTCTACCCGAATCGTCAGCGATTTCAACGAAGAGATAACCGATGTAGCCGAGGGCCTGTTGGTGCGCGAGAAAGATATGTTCGTGGCTATTGGCCCCGACTTGTGGCGCTTGCAGGATTTGAATGGCGATGGCATCCCGGAGAAAAAAGAAGCGATCAGTTCCGGTTATGCCGTGCACATTGGTTTTGGCGGTCACGGCATGAGCGGGATTGTGGAAGGCCCTGATGGAAAAATTTATTGGGGCATTGGCGACATTGGCGCGAACATCACCACGAAAGAAGGAGCAAAACATTTTTATCCGAACGAAGGTATCATCGTTCGTTCAAATCCTGACGGCACAGACTTCGAAGTGTTTGCTTCCGGCCTTCGAAATACCTACGAATTTGCTTTCGATGAATTCGGCAACCTGATCACATCCGACAATGATGGTGATCATCCTGGTGAAAGCGAGCGGCTCGTTCACATTGTGGAGGGAACCGATCTCGGATGGCGCGCTAACTGGCAGTATGGAAAGTATGTTGATCCGAAAAACAATCGCTACAATGTGTGGATGGATGAAAAATTTTCAATCCCCAGGTGGGAAGGTCAGGCCGCACACATCATTCCGCCAATAGTTAATTATCACAATGGCCCAACAGGAATGGTCTATAACCCAGGCACTGCACTCGGCACGAAATGGAAGAATAGATTTTTCTTAGTTGAGTTTGTAGGCACGCCATCGCGCTCGCACATCTGGTCGTTCACGCTGAAACCCAAAGGCGCCTCGTTCGATTTGAATGAAGAGATAGATATGATGAGTGGCATCCTGCCCACAGGAATTAAGTTTGGCCCTGATGGGGCTTTATATGTGGCCGATTGGATTAACGGCTGGGGAACAAAAAATTACGGACGGGTTTGGAAAATTGATGTGAATGGAGCCAATAACGATTTAGAAAAAGAGAGGAAAGACACGCAGTGGAACATGAAGTTGAATTATGCTGATGTGAAAGATGAGACCCTTGGCGATTTGCTTTCACATGACGACATGCGCATCCGGATGAAAGCACAGTTTGAATTGGCCAGGCGTGGAAAGAATGGGGAGGAAGTTTTCAAACAAGCCATTGCACAAAGAGAGAATCAACTTGCCCGCATTCATGGCATTTGGGGAATAGGACAAGCCCCCCAGCCCCCGAAGGGGGAGAGTACAGGTAATTCACCCCCTTCGGGGGTCGGGGGGCTAATTGAATTACTTCAAGATGTTGACCCCGAAATCGTTGCTCAGACCTGCAAAGTTTTAGGCGACAGGAGGTTTGCAGAAGCTGCACCCAAATTAGTTCCGTTGCTGGCTTATCAAAATCCAAGAGTAAAATTTTATGCAGCCCAGGCGTTGGGCAGAATTGGTTTCAAGGAAGCGGTGCAGCCGCTAATCGCAATGATTGATTCTAACAACGATGAAGATTTATATATCCGCCATGCCGGTGTGGTCGCGCTTTCGCGGGTTGGTGAGATTGAACCAATTGTTGCGCTGGCGAAAAGCACCGAACGCGATTTGCGCATTGCCGCAGCGCTGGTGCTGCGTAGAATGAAGAGTGAAAAAATTTCTGTTTTTCTTTCTGATCAAGATGAGTACATAGTTACCGAAGCAGCACGCGCCATCAATGATGACTTGTCGATTGTGCAATCGTTGCCCGATCTGGCGGCTGTTATCCAGGAAAAAAGATTTAAGTCGGAACCCCTGTTGCGCAGAGCCATCAACGCTTGTTTGCGTGTGGGTGGAGAAACAGAACTGGAAATGCTGATTGCTTTCGCGAGGCGAGCCGAAGTATCTCCGGTTTTACGATCAGAAGCGCTGGCGGCTCTGGGCACCTGGGCCGATCTTTCGGTCCTCGACCGGGTTGACGGCTATTATCGTGGTGAGGTAAAACGAGATCCCACTTTAGTAAGACAAAAAATATCACCAGTTGCGAAAGAATTTCTGCAGGATAAAAACGTCAGCGTGGTGATGGCGACTGGTGAGATGTTGGCCAACCTGGCGATTCTTGAATTCAACTCAACTCTCTCGCCCATGGCAAAAAACCATGCCAGTGATGAGGTGCGGGCATCCCTCATCAAAAACCTGAGCACGTTGAAGTTTGATAATATGGCAAACCTGATTGAAACCGGTATGAACGACAAAAGTGAAAAAGTGAGAGCGATTGCCATTGGCTTGTTGAGTAAACTCGACCTTTCAAAAGAATCACTTCCCGAAATGGTTAAACCGATTTTTGAAAAGGGCGGACTGAGCGAACAACAGGAATTAATAAAAGAACTGGGCAAGATGCCGTTGGAAAAATCAGAACCGGTTTTGGCAAACGTAATCGACCTACTAAAAAAAAGAACACTATCCGAGGGCATTCGTTTGGAGTTGACCGATGCAGTAAATGCCACGAAATCAGAAAGACTCAGGCAGCAGTTAGTATCTCTTCCCAAAACCAATTCGTTGCTCGATGAATACACAGGAACCCTGCTGGGAGGTAATAGCAGGAATGGCCGGGGGATATTCTTTTATAACTCAACCGCTCAATGCGTCCGCTGTCACGTCATTGATGGAGTAGGTGGAAAAGTTGGCCCTGATCTCTCCAACATCGGAAGCATTTTGAATCGTGAACAAATTCTGGAAGCCATGGTTGACCCTGGCGCCCGGCTTTCACTAGGGTTTGGCACGGTGAAAGTTACAATGACTGATGGCAACGAAGTAACGGGCACATTAATGGAAGAGAACGCCAAAGAAATAATTCTAAAAACTTCCGATGCCGAGCCACTAAAGATCGAACTCACCCGAATTGCCAAGCGGCAGAACTATCCTTCTGGCATGCCACTCATGGGCAAGGCGATATCAAAAAAAGAAATCAGGGATTTGGTGGAGTTTCTGGCGGGGAAAAAGGGGAGATAGATTTTAAACTGGACAATGAGACTGCAAGAAAAAACCGCCATCATCACAGGCGCCACTAGCGGCATAGGCAAAGCGATTGCCGAGCGATTTGCGAACGAAGGCGCTTCGTTAATTTTAAGTGGTCGTGATGTGCAGCGTGGCAGAGACCTTGAAAAAGTTTTGGTTCAACAAGGCGGCCGGGCGGTATTTGTGCCGGGAGATATTACCGACATGGCTGTGAATAAACAATTAGTGAGCGAGGCGATTCATAATTTCGGAAAGCTGGATTGCGTTGTAACTAATGCCGGCAAGTTGGGTTTAGGATCAGTCACCGATATTTCTTTTGATGAATGGAATGAAACGATCAACACTAACCTGAATGCCGTGTTTTACCTGAGCCGCTTTGCGATTCCTGAAATGCAAAAGAGCGGGAAGGGTACCATCCTGGTGAATAGTTCTATTGCTGCCTACAAAAGTTTTCCAAACCATGCCGCCTATTGTGCCAGCAAGACTGCGCTTATTGCGCTGGTGAAACAGATGGCATTGGATTATGGGCCAATTATTCGCGTCAACGCGATGTGCCCGGGGCCGGTGGACACACCATTGATTTGGGATTCAGCCAAAGCATTTGAAAACCCTGAAAGCATTGTGCAGCAAACAGCCAGCAACACCTTGATGAAACGCCTCGGCAAACCAGAAGACATTGCCTCACTGGCTTTGTTTCTTGTTTCCGATGAAGCCTCGTGGATCACAGGCTCGGCCTTTACTATTGATGGGGGGATTCTTACCAGGTAAAATATTTTCTGAATCACAAAAACCTAATTCTCCGCAATGTATCCAATGGCGCATGAAAGTGGGTAGGATTGGGACGTTGCGGATTTGGTGAATAGTAAACTCTAGCCGCAGCGTCTCCTGCCTCCGCTAAAGCCAACGCAAGGGAAGACGCTGCGGGGACAGAATAAAATTGGCTATGAGAGGCAAACCAGCATGGCGTAAAACGGAGAAGCGATCATCTAAATTAATAAACGACCGCTCCTCTTTACAGGCTGGCTTTAAAACCGCCTTAGAAACAAATTTAATGAAAATCAGTCTTGGTTCTTAACACAGAATCTCCGCAATGTCTCCAATGGCGCATGAAAGCGGGCGGGATTGGGACATTGCGTTTTTGGTGAATAGTATTTTATCCGCAGCGTCTCCTGCTTGCGCTAAAGGCTAACGCAATGGAAGACTGCGGGGACATAAACTCCGAGCAGCCCCTCCGGCCTTACACTTTGCCGAATAATTTGTTAATGTGTTTCTTTATGAGGTATGGAGAAACACCTACCACTCCTGCTTTGTCAATGTGGTAGAATTGAACATTACTAACACCTAAAGATTTTACAAATTTCAATTTCAGAATATTTTGTTCCGGAAGTTCAATTATAATATCATCTTTGGGTGGATTACCAAGTCCATCCATAATTATTTTATACAGGTTGTCCAAGGCATTATCGGTATCGAAGAAACAAAACTGCTTAAACTCAGTTAATTGCCGAAATTTGATGTCTTGATAAATAATACAGTAAAGTGTGTCATTTGCAACCTTCAAACTAACACCGTTTGCTTCTCCAATAGTCTTAATCCCGTCATCTTTCAATACTTTAATTTGTCCAATGGCATTACTGCTAATGCCTATCGTTAAGACAATTATCTGAATGAACAGGATTTGAAATAACTTGATGCCTCTATCGTTCATTTTTTATATAAATCAAAATAAACGAAAGAATAGTTTGTTCATTTTTGAAGACAAATATCGAAGATCTTAGCTCATTGGAAACAGGCCTTTGGAATTTTTTTTTCATGAAAAAATAGTTCAAAAAATAGCTGGCTGACCTAATAATATGAGAGCTTTCTCCATTGCCATTTCTCCCACGCTGGAATAAATTCTGAATCATTCTTGTCATGCAGATAGTGTTTGTCGACATTGATTGTTCCAGGTGTAACCAAATATAATTGCATTCTCCCCGTGGGGTTTTTTAGCTTCTTAGGGTGAATATAATTTCCTTCCCCGTAGTTAAAAGTGAATTCGTCAATTTTAACCTCAGCTATTAGAATGTCTACATCCTTTTTACCTGTCTGGTCTATTTTTAATATTCCTTTTTCGTCATCAAGATTGATCGTGACTTCATATCCACACTCATCAGGATTTATTAAATCTCTCCAATGATATACTTTATAGTGTCCAACATAATTCCCCAATTCATTTTTTATTGTTTCGAGCCTTTTCTCCTTTTCATATAGTTGGTAGATTTTACTTGAGATAAAACCGCCAAAAATACCTGTCGCAAAAGAGAGGATAATATTTTCACTGAGGTCAAATACACCTCTCTTTAAAGTGACATTTATTATAATCAGGGCTACGATGATTAAAACAGAGACTATTGATGCTATGTAAATAATACCTTTCACGGTTGCTCAATACCTATATATGCAACATTAAATGTACATAACTTTTCCTTTGATGAACATTAGCTAATGCCAGCCCATACCCCGGCCAGGGATAGCCGCGGAAAGGCCGAAGTGTTGGGATTTTGTGTGGCCGGACTTGGAGCAGATAGCCCGGCCGAGCATGTGATGGCTTTGCGTCAGGAGGCGAGGGGCCGCCAAAACCCATCTAAAATTTCCTCAAGGCATGGGTACATTTCAATTTGTCGCGGGTAGACAATTAAACATTCGACCCCTACGGGGTCGGTTTTATTATGGTAATCCGTTCTACAGAGATTTAATCCCTATCGGGA
>JAYUHI010000052.1:0-2514 GCA_043767095.1 Bacteroidota bacterium | reverse complement strand
ATTTCAACAGCATTTTTGGATTGAGTAAGGAAGACGGTGAAAAGTTTTATAAGAAAGTGCTGAAATCTATTGTGCAAAAAGGGCCGGGCCAGGTTGATAGTGCCGAAGTGATGCGGATAAAAGGATTGATCAGGCGAGGAGAAGCTAAAGCGGGGTGCCGTTATGTAGGCATTCCGGATAGCCAGGCGCATTTCCTCGACATGCCGTTTTACGAAACCGGTTTGGTGAAAAAGAAACCGTTGAGTGAAAAGGATACTCAAATCATCGTTGAACTTCTCGAAAAAATCAAACCACACCAGATTTATGCTGCCGGAGATTTATCTGATCCGCATGGAACGCACCGTGTTTGTCTCGCAGCCATTTTTAAAGCGGTAGAAAAACTCAAGAATAAGCCATGGATGAAAGATTGTCACCTGTGGCTATATCGTGGCGCCTGGCAAGAGTGGGATGTTGACCAGATTGAAATGGCCGTGCCGCTCAGTCCCGATGAGTTGTTGCGCAAGCGCAGGGCGGTGTTCAAGCACCAGTCGCAGAAAGACAGTGCCGTTTTTCCCGGCAATGACCAGCGCGAGTTTTGGGTGCGGGCAGAAGACCGTAACCACGCCACTGCAGAAATTTATAACCAGTTGGGGTTGGCGGAGTACGAGGCCATTGAGGCTTTTGTCAGACATAAATTCTGAAGACTACCCGCGAAAGCTCCAAGGTTTTGAAAACCTTGGAGGTTTAAAAAGCTAACCGTTAAAAGAACTGCCTTGTCTTGTTACCTTTACTCCTTCAACAACTACAACCCATTACAATGAAATTTTTTATCGACACAGCCAATCTCAACGAAATTAAAGAAGCCCACGGCCTGGGCATATTAGATGGCGTTACTACCAATCCATCGCTCATGGCGAAAGAAGGAATCAAAGGAGTTCAAAATATTATGACTCACTATAAGGCTATCTGCAACATTGTGGATAACAATGTGAGCGCTGAAGTGATTGCCACCGATTTTGAAACCATTATCAAGGAAGGAAAAGAACTCGCTAAAATTGATGACAAGATCGTGGTGAAAGTTCCCATGATTAAAGATGGAGTAAAAGCCATAAAGAAATTTTCTTCCGAAGGAATAAGAACCAACTGCACGCTTGTTTTCAATGCCGGTCAGGCATTGCTCGCTGCAAAAGCAGGTGCCAGTTATGTTTCACCATTCCTGGGAAGACTGGATGATATAGGTCAGGATGGATTGGATTTGATCGCCCAGATCAGGCACATCTTTGATAACTACGGCTTTGGCACCGAAGTACTGGCCGCCAGCATCCGTCACACCATGCACCTGATTAAGTGTGCCGAGATTGGTGCTGATGTGGCTACCTGTCCATTAAGCGTAATCATGGGATTACTCAAACACCCGCTCACAGATGCGGGCCTGGAAAAATTCCTCTCCGACCACAAGAAAGCAAACGGCTAAAAAAGTCAAGATTCAAATTTCAAATTACAGCATGTTCAGCACCGACCCGGTCATCAAAGTAAGGGAAGCCACCATTTTTCAGGAGGAGCAACCGGTATTGAACGCGATCAATTTTGAGGTTGCCAAAGGTGAGTTCGTTTTCTTAATAGGACGAACGGGAAGCGGCAAATCATCTTTGTTAAAAACGTTGTATGCCGATTTGCCTTTGCGAGTTGGGGCAATAACCGTTGGTGGTTTTGATTTGAAAGGGATCAAGTACAACCAGGTTCCGCTCCTTCGGAGAAAAATCGGCATCATCTTCCAGGATTTCCAACTGTTCCCCGATCGCACTGTGGGCGATAATCTCACGTTTGTGATGCGTGCCACAGGTTGGAAAGATTCAGCTAAGATGAAGGGCAGGCTTGCCGATGTGTTGATGCAGGTTGGATTGGGCAGCGTAGAGAAGAAAATGCCACACCAGCTTTCGGGAGGCGAGCAGCAACGGATTGTAATCGCACGGGCTATGCTCAACGAACCCCTGATTCTAATTGCCGATGAACCCACCGGCAATCTCGACCCCGAGGTATCCAGTGGTATTTTGAAAACCTTCCAACAAATAAACCGCAGCGGCACAGCCATCTTCATGGCTACCCACAGTTACGGTCTCATTAAAAAATTTCCCTCCCGCGTTCTCAAATGCGACCAGGGAAAAATTTATGATTCAGCTGTGGAGACTTTCGAAATGAAGAGCGAAGAGGATTATTGAAAGAGTTACCGGTTTGTGGTTTAAGGTAAACCGGTAACCTTCAAATTACTTCAACTTCGCCAGGTTCTCCTTTGCCTGGGCAAAATCAGGGGCAAGGGCAAGCGCCTGTTCAAATAGTTTCTTTGCACCGGCCATGTCGCCATTCTCTTTCGAAACCAAGCCCTTTAAATTCAGAATGGCAACTTTGATGGGAAACTCTTTGGTTTTGTTATCAACCGTGGGAAAAGATACTTTCAACTCATCGGCTTCTTTTTTTGAAAGTAGAATATCACTGGTGGCCGAGCACTCTTTGAATCGTTTCAAATCGAATTGAAGG
>JAYUHI010000051.1:0-2514 GCA_043767095.1 Bacteroidota bacterium | reverse complement strand
GTTTACCAGGAAGATGTGATACGGGTGGCGCACTACTTTGCCGGGCTCACGCTCACCGAAGCCGATGTGCTGCGCAGAGGCATGTCGGGCAAGTATCGTTCACGCGAGGAATTTCAGCGGGTGAAAGATCGCTTCTTTGAAGGATGCCGTCAACGCGGGTACGATCCTAAAGTGACCGATCGGGTTTGGTTTGAGATAGAAAGTTTTGCCGGATATTCATTTGCCAAAGGGCACTCGGCCAGTTATGCTGTGGAAAGCTACCAGAGTTTGTTTTTGAAAGCACATCATCCTCTTGAGTTTATGGTGGGCGTGATCAACAACTTTGGGGGGTTTTACCGCACGGAATTTTATTTTCATGAAGCGCGCATGAGCGGAGCGCAGATTGAAGCGCCTTGCGTGAACAATAGTGAGCACCTGACTACCATTTACGGAAATGATATCTACATCGGGTTCATTCACCTGAAAAGTCTCGAATCAAAAATCGGGCAATACATTCCCCTGGAAAGGGCGAAACATGGCCCCTACAAAAGCCTCGACAATTTTTTAAGACGAACGCCCGGCATCGGCCTGGAACAATTGAGGATACTCATCCGGCTGGGAGCATTCCGGTTCACCCAAAAAAATAAACAGCAATTACTGTGGGAGTCCATGCTGTATTTCAGCAACATAAAATCGAAACCCGTCACCACCGTTGATCTGTTTGATACCGAGCCGAAAGAATATCCGCTTCCCGAATTAAAGCGCAACAAACTGGAAGATGCTTTTGACGAAATTGAACTGCTGGGCTTTCCTCTTTGCAATCCGTTCGACCTTTTGGTCTCGCCTGATTATGGAGACACTATGACACCCGAGCTTCCGAAAAAGAAAGGCAAGCCGGTGCGCATGGTAGGTTATTTGGTCACCACCAAAGATGCCTACACCATGAAGACCAAAGAGCACATGTGTTTTGGAACTTTCTACGATGTTACGGGGGAGGTGTTTGATTCTGTTCACTTCCCAGACTCCGCCCGGAAATTTCCTTTCCGCGGCCGCGGTTTTTATGAACTAAAGGGAAAGGTTACCGAAGATTTTGGCGTGTATGCCGTAGAGGTTCACGTCATGGAAAAGTTGCCCATGGTTAACAAGCGCGTGGATGAGGCCATGGCTGAAGCGTTGCTGAGAGACAGGGTTGGAAACCTTGCTTAGTTCTTTAGAAATCTTTTGAAGATGACTTTTTCTTTTTGCTGCATCCTAATAAAATAGATTCCATTGGCCAGGTCACTAATATCAATCGCGTTACTTGTTTCATTCCACTTTTGAATTAGCACAGCGCCATCGGTTCTGAATATTTTCAAACTGAACGGTGAGTCCAAATTGTGATACAATACATCAGTGGCTGGGTTCGGAAATATTTTTATTTGATCAATTGACTCGCGAACACCGGTCACGAACTCCAGCAAGTAAGGTTCTGAAATCGAAACACAATCATCAAATCCTCCAATCTCAACATAATAGCTGCCCTCTTGGGTTGGGATAAGTACATTCAAAGTTTCTCCAGGGATGGCTTCCTCGTTCAAATACCATTGATATGATTTTGC
Source organism: Bacteroidota bacterium (assembly GCA_043767095.1). Taxonomy (GTDB): domain Bacteria; phylum Bacteroidota; class Bacteroidia; order Cytophagales; family Cyclobacteriaceae; genus ELB16-189. Next base: position 937 of record JAYUHI010000051.1, on the reverse strand, counting down.
CACGGTCGGCTTGGCAGTAAAGATTCCACTAATGGGGTCGACTTCGATTTCTGGAAAGGGGATGCATGCCTGAACGATAACCGATTCCATGCTGCAACCCGAATTACTCGTTACAATCACCGTGTAATTACCACTTTGCTGAACAGTAAGTTGCTGCAATGAGGCGCCATTGATAGGCACTCCATCGTAAGTCCATTGATAAGATCTATCTGCGGGGTATGCAGTGAGCACATCTCTTTCTCTTTCAATGGTTGCTACCGGCAGGCAAATGGAAATAGTATTGGAAAAGGCAGAGCACCCATTTGTATTTGTTACCAGGACTTTATAAAAACCATCTTCAGATGCCTGAATGATTTGACTGGTTCCCGAAGCAATGGGCTCATCATTAAGGTGCCATAAGATTTGAGGGAAAAGCTCAATGGATAGGAAAGTTTCATTCCTTTTCAACTTAGGTTTGGGGGCTGACACCAGGGATATCATTACCACATCCGAAGTATCGCGACAATTGCCCACGTAACTTACCAGGCGGTAGCTTCCCGCTTCTTTGGCATAATAATCTTCCTGAGTTGCCGCAGCAATTTCATTTCCTGAAAGCAACCATTGGTATTCATAATCAATTCCTGAAGCGGTCAGAAGTAAAGAGTCGAACTCGCAGACAGCGGGACTGCCTGGAAAACTAAATTCCGATACGGGCTGTGGAATGATTGACACATTGGTTACTGCTGAAACCCTTGTACAATTATTACTGTTGGTGACTTCAACAAGATAAGCTCCGCTCACGGTGGCATCAAACACTCTGTTTTCTGCGGTTGGGATGGGGGATGAGTCCAAAAACCACTGGTAGCTGTAATTGTTGCCAATGTTCGCCCGCATCTTTAACAATTCACCTTCGCAGGCAATGGGCTCCCCTTCGAAACTGACCACCGAAGGAGGCGCG
>JAYUHI010000050.1:0-2516 GCA_043767095.1 Bacteroidota bacterium | reverse complement strand
TGATCGACTTTTATTCTGTACTTTTAATCATAAAGACAGCAGCATTGCAAGAATAATGCGTTATCTCACCAGTCCAATTAAAAGTCCGGATGAGTATGGGAATCATTCTAACTTCTGCCTTCATAATTCTGACTTCTAAATTCTTAATTGTTAATTGCATCCTTAAATTTTCAATCCGTGCGAAAAATTTCCTTTCAGGATATCTGGCCTCATCTGCTGGCCATTCTGGTCTTTCTGGTCGTGACCATCACATTCTTCAATCCTATTTTTTTTGGGAACAAAACATTGGACCAACACGACATTCAAATGTTTCTGGGCTCCTCCAAGGCCCTTCGAGATTACCGTGAGGCCACAGGCGATGAAGGCCTTTGGGCCAATTCCATGTTCAGTGGCATGCCCGCTTACCTGGTGAACATGGATTGGAGTGAAGGGGCTATTGCGGGGATTAAAAGAGTTGCGGGTCTATTTCTGCCCCACCCAGTAGCGAGTATTTTTCTTGCCTTTGTTTCCTATTATGTCCTCTTGCTTAGCTTCAGGGTTCGACCGTATTTGGCAATAGCCGGGGCTCTCGCCTTTGGACTTTCATCATTCATCATCATTGGATTGGGTGCCGGGCATAATGGCCGCATTGGTGCGATTGCTTTTATGCCCCTGGTGATGGCAGGCATTCACCTGGCTTTCTCTGGAAAAAAAATATTAGGCTTTGGTGTAACGGCCACCGGCCTTGCCCTTCATCTGCGGGAGAACCATTTGCAGATGACGTATTACCTGCTGTTCATCGTAGCGGTTTATGGACTGGTTCAATTAGTTGAATTTACGCGTGAGAAAAAATTAAAAGAGTTTGGAATTACTTTGGGAATGTTGGTTCCAGCTGCCCTCCTTGCAGCGGGCACTTTCTTCGGTCAGTTCTGGGCTATAACAGAATATTCCAAATACACTATCCGGGGAAAATCGGATTTGGTCAGCACTGCCAAAGATGCAGAGCCCACCGATGGCCTTCCTAAAGAATATGCCTTTGCATATTCCAACGGAATTTCCGAGCCGCTCACCCTTCTCATTCCAAATATTTTAGGTGGTGCAACGGCCAACTTTTTGGTTCAGGATGAAAATTCGAAAACGTATAAAGCGCTTGTTCAGTCAGGTGATAATCAAACCGCTAATCAGTTAGCTCAATACACTTCGGCCTATTGGGGGCAGCAAGGCAACACTGCGCCATACTATGCGGGCGCTGTAATTGTTTTTCTCTTTGTTGTAGGGATTTTGTTTGCCGATAAGAAATGGGTTTGGTGGCTTGTGCCGTTGGCGGTATTATCAATCGTGCTGAGTTGGGGGAAAAGCTTTCCTGCCTTCAACTATTTCATGTTCGATTTTTTTCCCGGCTATAATAAATTCAGATCGGTCACTTTTGCCCTGATCATCATTTTGTTTGCCATGCCACTGTTAGGATTTCTCGGTCTCGAGAAGTGGATGCAGCAAACGCCAGACAAAAAATCAAAAATAAAACTTTGGATTGCCCTGGCTATCCCTGGAGTAATCTGTCTTTTTATTTGGGTAACAGGCGGGTTCGGTGATTTCTCCAAGCCAGTAGAAAAAGACTTACCGATATGGTTTTTGAATGCACTCAAATCCGACCGTCAAAGTTTAGTTCAGAGTGATGCACTCCGATCGCTGATGTTTATCCTACCGGTTTTCGTGGTTCTATATTTTCAGGTGTGGAAGAAAATATCACCTGCCGCATTTTACGCATTTCTGGGTATCATGGTGTTGACTGATGTGGTGGTAATCGATAAACGTTTCCTCACCAAAGACAACTTCAAAAGAAAATATGATGTTGGTTTTGAGATGAACGAATCCGACCAGGAAATCCTGAAGGATAAATCATATTACCGTGTTTATAATCTTCAAGACATTCAAAACCCGTTGAGCGAGGCCCGGACTTCTTATTTTCATAATTCGCTGAGCGGCTATCATGGCGCCAAGATGAGAAGCTATCAGAATTTATACGACTCGTGCTTGTTCAATGAAACGGTGGAGGTTATTAATGGTCTGCGAAGCGGCAATACCGATTTTAGCAGTGCTGGCGTGCTGAATATGCTGAACACAAAATATTTTCTGTTCGGCCCCGAGAAAAATAATTATCTACCCAACCCATACGCTAACGGCAATGCCTGGTTTGTTAGCAAAGTGGAGCAAGTAGCGAATACCAATGAAGAACTTGACCGCACGGGTGACATTAATACGAGCATCACAGCCGTTACCAGCGATAGCCGATTCACAGGAAAAGTGAACACCGATAGTTTAGCCTCAATCAATCTCACGAGCCAGAAACCAAATTGGCTAAAGTATGATTCTGATTCAGGTTCGGATGGACTCGCTGTGTTTTCTGAAATCTATTATCCTGACGGTTGGTCGGCTACCATTGACGGAATTGATGTTCCCATCCTTCGCGTTAATTATGTTTTACGAGCCCTTGAAATTCCTGCTGGTAAGCACACGGTTGAATTTACTTTTGCGCC
>JAYUHI010000049.1:0-5954 GCA_043767095.1 Bacteroidota bacterium | reverse complement strand
TAATCACTATACAGGTCAAGTAGTTTGTTGTTCATGACCTCGAGTTTAAAAAATGTGATCCCTTACAATTTAGCTATTTTTGCGTAAGTCCACTTACTGAAACAGGACTGATAGTTTCCTGCCTGCCCTCTTGAGTTGAAACTGAAGCAGAGATTTAGAAACCTGTGATTTGTGTAAGATCTTTCTAAAGATGTGTAACCCGTTAGGGTTGAATGTCTTCACCTTTATCAGTAATCTGTCAGAAAAAAAGGAATTACTTGAAAATATTCATCAAATACATGGTGAGCAACCGCTGCAAAATGGTGGTGAAAGAAGAGTTGAAAAAACTTGGGCTGCATTTCATTGTGGTGGATTTGGGCGAAGTTGAAGTCATGGAAGACATGTCTGCGGAACAGCAAGAGCAACTGAAAATAGGCCTGCTCAGGTCAGGGCTTGAGTTGATGGATGATAAGCGGGCTGTGTTGATTGAACGAGTAAAAAATGTGATCACAGAAATGATTCATTACTCCGATGACCTACCTAAAGTGAATTACTCCGATTTCATCAGCGAAAAACTAAACTACGATTATACATACCTCTCTAACTTATTTTCGGAAGTGAAGGGCATCACCATCCAGCAATTCATCATCATCCATAAAATTGAAAGAGCGAAAGAACTTTTATTATATGACGAGCTTAGCTTGACAGAAATTTCTTATAAACTCCATTATAGTAGTGTAGCTCATCTTTCCAACCAATTTAAAAAGGTTACCGGGCTGACACCTTCTCATTTTAAACAATTGAAAGACAAAAAGCGAAGTCCCATTGAAGACCTTGGCGCAGATATGCCTTTGCCAAAACGGAATGCCGAGCAAAACCAAGCAGTTTAAGGAACAATGCAACGTTTAACACAACAGGATATGGCTAACAGAAAAAAAACGGATGCGGCAATCATTGCCATCAAAAAACAGAGAGTTAAAACCAAAGAGAAGAAGAAGTATGCAAAAATACGGGCAGCCGAGCTAAGCGTTGCCAACAAAGAACTGGCCTTTCAAAACAATGAGAAAGGAAAACGGGCAGCCGAGCTAAGCATTGCCAACAAAGAACTGGCCTTTCAAAACAAAGAAAAAGGAAAACGGGCAGCCGAGTTAAGCGTTGCCAACAAAGAACTGGCCTTTCAAAACAAAGAAAAAGGAAAACGGGCAGCCGAGCTAAGCGTTGCCAACAAAGAACTGGCCTTTCAAAACAAAGAGAAAGAAAAACGGGCTGGTGAACTAATCATTGCCAACAAAGAACTCGTCTTTCAAAACGAAGAGAAAGAAAAACGGGCTGCCGAGTTGGTTATTGCCAACAAAGAACTCGTCTTTCAAAACGATGAAAAAGAAAAACGGGCTGCCGAGCTGATCATTGCCAACAAAGAACTCGTCTTTCAAAATGAAGAGAAAGAAAAACGGGCTGCCGAGTTAGTTATTGCCAACAAAGAATTGGTCTTTCAAAACGATAAAAAAGAAAAACGGGCTGCCGAGTTAGTTATTGCCAACGAAGAACTTGCCTTTCAAAACGATAAAAAAGAAAAACGGGCAGCCGAGCTGATCATTGCCAACAAAGAACTTGCCTTTCAAAACGAAGAGAAAGAAAAACGGGCAGCCGAGCTGATCATTGCCAATAAAGAACTTGCCTTTCAAAGCGAAGAGAAGGAAAAACGCGCAGACGAGCTGATCATAGCCAACAAGGAATTAGCCTTTCAAGACGAAGAGAAAGAAAAGCGGGCAGCCGAGTTAGTTATTGCTAATTATGCCCGAATCCTTATTGAAGCCAGCCTCGATCCGCTGGTCACCATTAATATAGGAGGCAAGATCACCGATATGAATCACGCCACGGAAAGTATTACTGGCCTAACCCGTGAATATCTAACCGGCACTGACTTCCTCGACTATTTTACCGAACCGCAAAAAGCGCGTGAAGTTTACCAGGAAGTTTTCGAGAATGGTTCGGTAGCCGATTCCCCTCTCACGCTTCGTCATAAAGACGGTAAGCTGACGGATGTATTGTTCAACGGATCAGTTTATAAAAATGAGCTAGGCCAGATTACGGGTGTGGTGATTGTAGCCCGCGATGTAACGGATCAAAAAAGAAACGAAAAAGAAATGCTGGAGGCGAAAGTGTTCGCAGAACTGGCCACGGGCATTGCTGAAGAGGCAAAAAATAAAGCGGAACAAGCTACCCGAATATCGGAAGATGCGGTGAAAGCCAAACAACAATTCCTCTCCAACATGAGCCATGAAATCCGTACGCCTATGAATGCGATTATCGGGTTCACCAAAGTAGTCTTGAAAACTGATTTAACAGCCAAGCAGAGGGAATATTTAACCGCCATTAAAATGAGTGGCGATTCGTTGATCGTGCTCATTAACGATATTCTTGATTTGGCTAAAGTAGATGCGGGAAAAATGACGTTTGAACAAACACCATTCAAAATGGCCTCGTCCATATCGGCCATGATTCACTTGTTTGAGGCTAAAATCAACGAGAAGAATTTAGAGTTGATTAAAGAATACGATAACCGGATTCCCGAAGTTTTGGTGGGCGACCCGGTGCGTCTGCACCAGATTATTATCAACCTGGTGAGCAATGCCGTAAAGTTTACCACCCAAGGGTCAATAACGGTAAGTGTTCGTTTGCTGAATGAGGACGAAGAGAAAGTAAACATTGAATTTGCCGTGACGGATACTGGAATAGGAATACCGGAAAGTAAATTGGAAAAGATCTTTGAGAACTTTCAGCAGGCATCAAGCGGCACGTCCAGGTTGTATGGAGGAACAGGATTAGGGCTTGCCATAGTAAAACAATTGGTAGAACCACAGGGCGGAGCCATTCAGGTGACCAGTAAAGTGGAAGAAGGCTCAACGTTTAGCTTTACACTCAGTTTTCAAAAAACAAAAGAGGAAGCTGAAACAGATACCGGATTCGCAGAATTAGATACGGAAATCAAAAGCATTAAAGTATTGGTGGTGGAAGACATTGCACTCAATCAATTGCTGATGAAAACCCTGTTAGATGATTTCGGATTTGAACGGGATATAGCGGCCAATGGAAAAATTGCGATCGAAAAACTGCAAACGGAAACGTACGATATTATTTTGATGGACCTGCAGATGCCCGAAATGAACGGGTTTGAAGCCACCGAATACATTCGCAACAAAATGAATTCTACAATCCCCATCATCGCCTTAACGGCCGATGTAACCACCGTGGATCTGGCCAAGTGCAAAGCAGTGGGCATGAATGATTATATCGCCAAGCCGGTAGATGAAAGGTTATTGTATAGTAAAATTGTGGGTTTGGTTAAGAAACCCTATACAGCAAAACCTATCGCAGACAGCACGCTCACAAACGAAGTAATAACAAAATCAAAATGCATTAATTTGGATTATTTAACCCATCGCACCAAATCAAACCCGGTCTTGATGATGGAAATGATCTCTCTTTATTTGGAACAAACGCCTCAGCTAATCACCTCAATGAAAGAAAGTTTGCACGATAAAAACTGGGGCGCCTTGCATTCAGCCGCACATAAAATAATCCCCTCATTTTCCATTATGGGCATAAGCATAGACTTCGAAAATATGGCCAAAACAGTGCAGGATTTTGCCAGCACACAGCAAAGAGCTGTGGAAATACCTGACCTGATGTTACAACTGGAGCATGTTTGTTTGCAGGCTTGCCAGGAATTGGAAGTGGAATTTAACAGGATAAAAAACACACACGAATGAACAACAAAAAAATAAAACTCTTTTTGGTCGATGACGATGCCTTGTTTTTAAAGTCATTGGAAATCGAATTTTTGCAGCAACCCGACTTCACAGTCGAAACATTTGCCACCGGTGAGCTATGCCTGGAGCATTTGTCACACAACCCCGATGTGGTCATTTTAGATTATCACCTCGATGGCATTAATAAAAGTGCCATGAACGGAATAGAAACCCTGGATAAAATCAAATCCATCAATCCCGATCTTCCCGTAATCATGCTATCGTCTCAGGATAAAATTGAAGTAGCGGTCAGTTGCATGCATCATCGTGCTTTTGATTATGTAATTAAAAGCGAAACGGCCTTCATCCGCTTGCAAAAAATTATCTCCGCCTTTTTCCATCGCGAAAAAATAGAAAAGGAGCTGAGTTGGTATATGGCCAGGATGTAGTCCCCTGTAAGCTACTCCTTCCAAATAGGTGAAGGATGTAACTAATCCCCTCCGTTATCATGAAAAAGAAAACTAGCCTAATCCTCATTTTTTTAACCGGCATTGTGCTGTTGATACTTGTTGGCCTATACTCCTATCGGGTCATGCACGTGTACAAAGAATCTTCGGACTGGGTGGCTCGCACCCACAAAGTGATAAGCGAAACGCAACGAATCATGTCGCTCATACAGGACATTGAAACGGCCACCCGAGGCTATGCCATTAGCGGGAACAAAAGTTTTCAGGAACCTTATCATCAGGCATTTCAACAAATTGACAGCACCTTTGGCAAACTGAAAAACCTTGTCGTTGTTAGTGAAGGCCGGCAGCGCCTGGATACACTCCGCTTATTGATCAATAAAAAAATCGCCTACTCGCAAAGGATAATGGCAATGGTGGAAGATGTGGGCACAGCCGAGGCACAAAAAGTGGTGTCTATTGGCGGGGGCCAAATTATAATGGATGACATCAGGACTGTGATTGCCAAAGTCATCCAACGGGAAGAATCCATCCTGCAAACCAGATTGGAAAAAGCCGATGCCGATTTCAATGCTTCCGTTTATCTGCGGCTCACAGGCATTGGACTTGCGTTGTTCATCATCGCGGCTGCGATGGTGTTCATCGTCATCTATCTCAATAAAATTGAAACCTCCGAAAAGCAGCTCAAACAATTCGTGGAGGAGTTGAAATCCTTGCAGCAAGAACTGGAGAAAGAGTATGCCATAACTAAAGGCAGTGAAGAAAAATACCAGATGTTGGCCGAAAACATTACTGACACCGTAACCCTGGTGGACATGGAGAATACCTTTCAATATGTGTCGCCCTCGGCCATTCATCTCTACGGCTACACCCCCGAAGAACTTGTTGGCACAAAGGGCCTGGATCTGATTCACCCCGAAGATTTGGAGCGCGTAAAAAGCGAAGCCATAGACGAGCGGCAAAAAGGAAAACAAGTCAGCAACGTTCAATGCCGAATCATAAAAAAAGACGGCTCCGCAAGGTGGGTAGAATTCAGCACAAGCCCGGTGATTAAAGACCATCAGACGGTTGGCTTTCAGTCCTTGGTACGCGACATCACCAAACGGAGGGCAGATGAAGCCTCTATGGTGGAAAAGCGTCAGGCGGAAGAAACCAACCAGGCCAAAATGGAGTTCCTCTCCACCATGAGCCACGAAATCCGCACACCCATGAACGCCATCCTGGGTTTTGCGCAAGTCCTTAACAGAAATGTGGTTGACCCAAAGTTGAAATCGTTTGTAAGCAACATTTCAAGTGCTGGCAATAGCCTTCTGTTATTGATGAACGACATCCTGGAACTCTCAAAAATAACGACCAGAAAAATTGAAATCATTCCCACACCGGTAAACCTGAAGTCATTCATGGGTGAATTGAAGAATTTGTTTCCTGTTTCCGGAGAGAATCAAAAGATTGCTTACCATATTTATATTTCCCCGGCACTGCCAGAAACTATTTGCGTTGATGGTGTAAGACTACGGCAGGTGCTTTACCACTTATTGGCCAACGCATTCAAGTTTACAGAGGAGGGGGAGGTGGAGTTGAAAGTTGAGTTGGTTTCCGGGTCCCCTGCCCGGCCAGTCAAGAACGGGGATCTGGAAACGGATAAACACCAACCTGAATTAAGTTTCTCTGTGCGCGATACCGGCATTGGCATGGCACCTGAACAACATGAACTTATTTTTGATGCTTTCCGCCAGGTGGATGGACACAGCAAGCG
>JAYUHI010000048.1:0-5956 GCA_043767095.1 Bacteroidota bacterium | reverse complement strand
CTCCGCGGTTTGAAGGTGACAGCCCTGAAAGACAATGAAGATATCGTTGAACCTTTGTCGGAAAGGATTTTGGGCCGCGTTTCGGTGCACGATATTTATGATCCAATCACGGAAGAATTGATCTGCCCCGCCAACGAAGAAATTACAGAAGAGATCGCGAAGCGTATTGAAGAAACCAGCATTGAAGAAGTAGAGATTCGCTCCACACTTACCTGCGAAACCAGGATTGGCGGTTGCGTGAGATGCTACGGACGTAACCTGGCTACCGGAAAAATTGTGCAGGTGGGTGAGGCAGTCGGTGTTATTGCTGCGCAATCAATCGGTGAACCTGGCACACAGTTAACCCTTCGCACATTCCACGTGGGTGGTACCGCTTCTAACATTGCTGTGGATGCGAACATTAAAGCGAAGTTCCCAGGTGTTGTTGAGTTTGAAGCGATCAGAACTGTGGATACACTCGATAAGGATGGCAACAAAGCCAAGGTGGTAATGGGCCGCACGGGTGAAGTTCGAATAACGGATAAAGACAAAACCCGCGTATTGATCAGCAACCACGTGCCATACGGATCGTTTCTGAAAGTGAAAGATGGTCAGAAGGTGGAGAAAGGCGATGAACTTTGCTTCTGGGATCCTTACAATGCCGTTATCATGTCTGAGTTTGAAGGTGTTGTTGAATTTGAATCTATTATTGAAGGGATTACTTTCAAAGAGGAATCAGATGAGCAGACTGGCCACCGTGAAAAGGTAATTACTGATACGCGTGATAAGACGAAGAACCCGGCCATTATTGTGAAAGGCAAGACTGATTCAAAAGGATATAACATCCCCGTTGGCGCTCACCTTGCCGTTGAAGCAGGTGAAACGATTAAACCCGGTCATGTGCTGGCGAAGATTCCAAGAACCATGGGCAAATCCCGCGATATTACCGGTGGCTTGCCACGAGTAACAGAATTGTTCGAAGCGCGTAATCCATCTAACCCTGCCGTGGTGAGTGAGATTGATGGCGTGGTGACTTACGGTGGCGTGAAGCGCGGTAACCGCGAAATCTTCATCGAGTCGCGTGATGGGGTACAGAAAAAATATATGGTGCCGCTGTCCAAACACATCCTGGTTCAGGATAATGATTTCGTGAAAGCCGGTCAGCCTTTGTCTGACGGAGCGATTACACCCAACGATATTCTTTCCATCAAAGGCCCCACGGCCGTGCAAGAATATTTGGTGAATGAAATTCAGGAGGTCTATCGTTTGCAGGGTGTGAAGATCAATGATAAACATATCGAGGCTATCGTGAGCCAGATGATGCAAAAGGTTGAGATTGTGGACTCAGGCGATACCAGCTTCCTGCAAGGCGAGTATGTGGATAAATTTGAATTCAGTGAAGTGAACGACTTGGTGCTGGACAAGAAAGTAGTGACCGATGCCGGTGACTCACAGAAGTGCAAGCCAGGGCAAATCCTTTCTTCCCGTGAGTTGCGAGATGAGAATTCTGCTTTGCGCAGGAAAGACCAAAAATTAGTTGAAGTGCGCGATGCCATGCCTGCTGTTTCTGCTCCTACGCTGCAAGGGATTACCCAGGCATCGTTGAAAACAGAAAGCTGGCTGTCGGCTGCCTCGTTCCAGGAAACCACCAAAGTGCTGAGCGAAGCTGCTATCCGTGGCAAAGCCGATTCACTGATTGGCTTGAAAGAGAACGTGATCGTTGGACACCTGATCCCTGCCGGAACCGGTCAGCGTAAGTTTAATGATCTGATGGTGGGCTCTGAGGAAGAGTATGAGCGGATGATGGAGGCCACTAATCCACCAGCTAAGAAGGAAAGAGAGTATCAACCTAATTAAAAGTAGGCAGTAGGCAATTGACAGTAGGCAAATATCAACGCATTGCCTATTGTCCCGATGATTCGGGATTACCTACTGCCAACTATTCAAAAACATGGCAAAAGAAAAAGAAGAAAACCCGAACCCTCAGCAAATTAATATTGAGCTGAGCGAAGAAGTGGCTGAAGGCGTTTACTCTAACCTGGCCATGATTGCCCACAGCAACAGTGAGTTTGTGATCGATTTTATCCGCCTGATGCCGGGCGTGCCCAAGGCAAAAGTTAAATCGCGCATTGTTATTACACCCGAACACGCCAAGCGACTCCTGGTCGCCCTTAAAGACAACATCGAAAAATACGAGGCCAGCTTTGGCACCATCAAACCGGCCGGTGAGCCGCCACGCTTCCCCATGAATTTTGGGGGAACGATGGGGGAGGCGTAAGGGCCTGGCTTCGGTTTTCCAATATTGCGTTTGGTTGGTGTAGTCACGTCAAAGCACTGACCAAAGGCAAAATTTAATTTTTCAACTTACGGTGTTCTTACAATAGATTGAGATGCTCTTGTATGATTAATAAGTTAGTGATTTTAATTATAGTTGGACTTATTTTGTCATGTGACTCTGAAAAATCTATTGTGTCATACTACTTAAAAAATAAAGAGACGACTTTAGCCTTGCATGATGCTTATAAAAAATTTGAAAGGGAACTTCCAATTAATGATGCATCTCTAACAAATTACTATTGGAGTGACTATATTGAATTACACTTACGATTTCCGACAAACAGTGCCGAACTATTTCTTTTTGATAAAGAGACTTTAGAGTTGATTTCCTATCAAAGTACCCCAAGCTTTGTTGACAGCTTGCAAAAGTCAAATTATAAAATAATTGAAAATGCTTTGCTTGGGAAAGATTATAAAGACCTTTTGGAGAAATTTTCTAAGAGTGAATACCGGGCGATCTCAGTTGAAGAGGATTATTTTTTTGTTACGTTGGGTGATCATCCTAAAGATTGGAGTTCAGATACGGTAGTTGGTTTGTTATTTACTACCAATTATGAGTATTCTAAACATAAGAACTTTGTCAGGACTGTTGAGCCAAATGTGTTTCTCGTTAAGTGGGTTGTGCGCTAAGTCACAGTGCCTTTACACTCCCATCCCAATCCCCACCAACAAACTCACGGCAGAAAAAAGTGCAATCACCAACAGTCTTTTCCAAACAAAACCAATCCATTCATCATACGAAACTCCTGCTAAGGCAAGCATAGCCATGAAAGCTCCGTTGGTGGGGATGACCATATCCATAAGTATGGCGCCATATTGAAAAGCCATCACACAAATATTTCTGGATAGACCGATCAGGTCGGATAGAGGAGCGAGGATTGGAATCGTTAAAACGGCCTGGCCTGACCAACTCGGCACTGCCACGTGAAGCACACCTTGCGAAATCATCATGCCAATTGCTGACAAAGCGGGTGGAACGTTTTGAAGCGGAGTGAACAATCCGTAAATGATTGAATCAAGGATCAATCCCTCTTTAAGCACCAGGGAAATTCCGTAAGCAAATCCAACGATCATCGCGGCAAAAGTCATTTCTTTTAAACCTTCCGCGTAGGCAATGAATGTTCCGTTTACACCCAGCTTTCCGATCACGCCAACCAAAACCCCCACCACGAAAAACTCAGCCGAAATTTCATTGAAGCCCCAGCCCAACGCCAGCATTCCATAAATCAATAAGGCAAAGGCGGCAAGAACTAAGAAAAGTATGGTGATGTGACTGACACTCATGCTTGCTGCCGTTGCACTCTCTCCCGTTTGTTTTGCGATACGGTTTTTGTTTGCATAACGAATGACCATAACCATCCAAAGCGCGAAGGCCATCACCAAAACAATCATTCTGAAAAGGCCTCCCGTGAGAAATGGCACGCCAGCAATCCGTTGGGCGATGACCACTCCAAACGGATTGACAGGACTGAACGTGGCCCCGATAACAGCCGATCCAAAACTGATTGCCATAGTAATGATGGGCCTATAACCCAGATTGTGTGTGAGCACCGATAAAATTGGAATCATGGGAATTATTTCCTCCTGCATGCCTTCCACGGCTCCCCCGATAGTAAACAACAACCCAATTAACAGAAGAGCTATCTCTTCTTTTCCTTTGACTTTTGAAGTCAGGCGCGAAGTGCCTTCTTTCAGTGCCCCGGTTTTCTCCACGATGTAAATACATCCGCCAACCAGAAAAATCAGCACGATTACTTCGCCCCCTTTCATTATTCCTCTTGGTATGCACAACAGAATTTCAAACGGGGAAAGGTTCTTTGTATCTACAGGTAGATAGGAGCCGGGGACAACCACCTCCCGTTTTGTTCCCGGGTCAATCGTTCGTTGATACGTTCCCTTGGGAATAATATAGGTGAGCACTCCAGCCGCAAGAATAAACCCAACCACAATGGTGAGCGCGTTGGGGAAGGAGCGGAGTTTCATTCCTCTAATGTTATTAAAATTTTTCACATGTGTCTAATCCTATTTTTTATTTTCCATTTGCGAATTCAAAATCGTTTAACCGCAAAGAGCGCAGAGGTTTTTAACCGCAAAGAGCGCGGAGTTTCCCAGCCGGACCTTTGCGACCTTAGCGTATTTCACTTTGCGGACTTTGCGGTCCACATGGGAAGGGTAAGAAAAAATTAAGATTGAACTAGTTTTAATGCAATCTACCCTCAAATCAATTATCTTTCCTCTGATTTTATTCACATCGTGCATAACATTCAACCGCTGCTTAACAAGATATACCTGAAGGCTGCAACTGCCAAAGGTGTTTACATTTATGATGAGCACGGGAAGCAATATCTGGATGGTTCATCAGGCGCGGTAACCTGTTCGCTTGGACATTCGCATGAAAAGCTCTTGCCTTTCATAAAGAACCAACTCGATAAACTTCAGTTTGTTTACCGGTCGCAGTTTGCTTCGGAGGAGGCGGAACGTTTAGCCACCAAATTGTTTGAGCTGTCGCCCGGCAAAAGCCTGCCTCATACTTTTTTTGTGAACAGCGGAACGGAGGCCATAGAAACGGCCATGAAAATTGCCTGGCAGTATTGGCAGGAGAAGGGTCAGCCGGGTAAGCGCCACTTCATTTCCAGGAAGAAAAGCTACCATGGCATCACCATGGGAGCTCTTTCGCTTTCAGGGCATCCTCTCCGAAGGCAACGCTTCGAGGATTCATTGGAAAAATACCCTGCGCTCTCTGCTGATTTAGAAAATGACCCGCTTGAAGTTCAGGTGAATGAATTTGAAAAAGTTATACTAACCGTTGGTGCCAGGAATATTGCAGCATTCGTTGCTGAACCGATTGTGGGCGCGGCTGGCACGGCTCTCACTCCTCAAAAAGATTACTACAAAAAGTTTAAGGACTTGTGCAATCAAAATGAAATTCTTTTTATAGCTGATGAAGTGATGACTGGTCTTGGGCGGACTGGCAAGTGGTTTGGCCTTGAACATTGGAGTACCACTGCCGACATTGTTGTCGTTGGTAAAAGTCTCGGGGCCGGATATGCTCCAATCGCGGCCACGCTCATGACTTCTGAAATTCTGGAACCCATCAAAAAAGGAAGCGGGTTAATCATGAGCGGGCATACGTACAGCGGCCATCCGCTTTCCTGTGCCACTGCATTGCGGGTTCTTGAAATTGTTGAAGAGGATGATTTATTAAAAAATGTTAATGAGCAAGGCGGGTACATTAAGTCAGCACTGATGGAGTTGCAAAAGAAATATACAGTAATTAAAACAGTTCGGGGCAAAGGTTTAATGATGGGTGTTGAGTTTGATACAACAGTCTATGGTTTGCAGGCTAAATTAATTGAACGCTGCTACCAAAACGGATTGCTGGTTTATCCATCGGTGGGAGGGAAGGAAGGAAAAGATGAGAACGGAATTTTAATCTCACCGCCATTTATTATTAATAAAGATCAATCGGATGAACTTATTGAGAAATTAGATCGATCGATGCAAGAATGTATTTGATAGCATGGCGATTTTGCCACGACCTTCCTGACTTCCGCGATTTATTAACGAATCAAAAAAAGTATGGAAAACGATAGTGTCTGATGGGTTTTTGCTTTCAAGTTGGGTGACCCGGCACATTTGG